>SLNM01000021.1 GCA_007133055.1 Lentisphaeria bacterium | reverse complement strand
GAGAAGCTGACCACCGTCGGCGAGGCGACCAAGTATATTGAAAAAATGCAGGCTTAGCCCGCATGACAGTCCGTCAATGAGGTCGCACCGAACAACCGCTAGGTTGGTGTGGCCTCGTTGTCTATATTTTGGCCGCCTATAATGGCTCGAGGTATGCGATGACCATGAACTGCGAACAAAGAGTGGTAGTTACCGGCCTGGGCATTGTGTCCAGTGTCGGCACAGGTGTCAGCAAATTCTGGGACAGTCTTGTGGCCGGGCGGTCTGGCATCTCCGCAATCACCAAGTTCGACGCCTCCGATCTGCGCTGTCGGATCGCCGGTGAGATTGATGATCTGGACATTGACCGGTTCCTTCATCCAAAGGAGGCCAAGCGTCTGGACAAGTTCTGCCACTACGCCATGGCCGCCACCCATGAAGCGGTGGCCGACGCCGGTATTTCCACCGACCATTGCGATCCTGACCGGATCGCGGTTCTGGTTGGCTCCGGCATTGGCGGCATCGGCACTCTGGAGGATCAAGCCAGGGTGCTGCGCGAACGCGGTCCGGCCAAGTCCTCCCCGCTGATGGTTCCCATGATGATAGCTGACATGGCCTCCGGCTACATTTCCATCGCCTTCGGCTACAAGGGACCCAATTTATGCGTGGTTACTGCCTGCGCCTCCGGCGCCCATGCCATTGGCGAGGCCATGTGGCTGATTCGCCGAGGGGATGCCGATGTTGTGATCAGCGGCGGCGCCGAATCATGCCTTA
Source organism: Lentisphaeria bacterium (assembly GCA_007133055.1). Lineage (GTDB taxonomy): Bacteria > Verrucomicrobiota > Lentisphaeria > Oligosphaerales > PUNB01 > SLNM01. The sequence goes on along the minus strand of SLNM01000021.1, from coordinate 2,425 downwards.
CACGCCTGGGAGTAAATGGGTTCTGCGCCATGCGCGCCCTCTCCGAACGCAATCACGAACCAGAACGCGCCAGCCGTCCGTTTGATGCCGAGCGCGACGGCTTTGTTCCCTCGGAGGGGGCTGGCATTCTAGTCCTCGAATCCATGCAGCACGCCCGGGCCCGCGGCGCCGAGATTCACGCTGAAATCATCGGCTACGGCGCCAGCGGCGACGCCTTCCACATCACCGCCCCCGATCCTGCCGGCGACGGTGCCTGCCGGGCCATCAAGGCGGCTATGCAGCAGGCACATCTCAATCCTGAGGATCTCGGCTATATCAACGCCCACGGCACCTCCACTCCTCTCAATGACAAGCTGGAGACTATGGCCATCAAGAGGGTCCTCGGGGCGCACGCCTACCAAGTGCCGGTCAGCAGCACTAAATCGATGACCGGACACACTCTGGGTGCGGCTGGCGGCCTGGAGTCAACTGCGGCGATTCTGCCTTTCCGGCACGGCGCCATACCGCCCACGATTAATTATGAGAACCCCGATCCGGAGTGCGATCTTGACTGTGTCCCCAACACCGCTCGAACCGTCAATATCAACACCAGTATGAATATTAATCTTGGCTTTGGCGGTCATAACGCAGTGCTCATCTTCCGAAAAGTATAATAATCGGTATGATCTCAACGCCCCCCAATCTTTGGTCCCGGATCAGCGGACTGCCGGATGCCATGCTGATTTTCTTTCGCAACGTCATCGGCCTATGCCTGATACGCCCCGGCATTCCGCGAACCAGCCATTCCCGCCGTTTACCCGTGCTCGCCGCCGCCTTCTTCGCGGGGGCCGCCGGTCTGCTTCTGCTAAATTTCGGCTGTGCTCAAAGCAGACCTGACACCGATCAGTTTTTTACCGCCTCCCCGGTATCCCGGCATGAGCTGCCAAGTTCGTCCGACGCCCCGGCCCGGACTTCCGCCTCTGTGTCTCGTCCGCAGCCGCGGCAGCAACCTTGTCCGCAACAACGTCCGCAGCCGCGAACAGTTGATTCACGCCCCCCGCATCGACCATCGGACGGATCATCGGTTCCATCCCACCACAGCCTGCACCAGGAGCCCAGTGTAGCGCTGGTGCCCTGGAACCACGATGGCCGTGGCGGAGTAGTCTCGAGCCACACGGTGGTTCGAGGCGAGACTCTGGCCGGCATAGCCCGCCGATACTATGGTGATTCGAGCCAGTGGCGGGTGATCTACCAGGCCAACCGGGAGATCGTCGGAAGCCCGAACAACCTGCCTGCGGGAGCCAGGCTGCATATCCCTCGCCTCCCTCCTGCGGAATAATCAGCGGGAGGCTCACCGCAGTCTAAACTGGGACGGCAAGGATGCTTGCAAAGAACAAGAAAAATTTGGTTTCCACCAGGAAAAAGACGGACGGCGCCAGGGAACGTCGCAAACGTCTTCCCCCTCCGTCGGCGCCAGTGCCACCGCCCGTGGATCGCCCCTTCCTGGCGATGCCTTGGTTCACCGCCTCCCTCGCTCTTCTGGTCTGGCTGGTGCTGGTGGCCAGTTTATTGCACCTGCACCCTGCAGTCTTCCATGAATATGTCCCCGGTCAGACCGCTCCGGCCACGATCCATGCCGAGGTGGAGTTTGAGTATGTTGACTATGAAGCCACTGAAAAGGGACGGGAGGCGGTTCGCCGCCGGGAGCCCCTGGTATTTCGGGTCAACGAGGAAATCAATCGTGAACAACTGGCGCTGGTTGACGCCATCCACCGCTTTTATCAGCTTTCAGACAACAACATTGACAATGAACAGGCGGAAGACCTGCCACCGGCGGCGCCTTCGGAACTCGAGAGCATCCTGGAGAAACTGCATCAGCAGCATCAGCTGTCGGAAGTCGAGGCTTTTCTCGAAGACGAACAAAAACGCACCCGGCTGCTAGAAATTTTACAGTCTGCCCTGCATCAAGGCGTACGCCCGGATATCATTGATGATTTGTTCCTTGACCAGCCTGGACCCCGGCAGGAATTGCGCATTCTAGACCCGCTCCATGATGATCGTTCGGCTTTGCAGCCGATCGAACAAGTTCCCACTCCGCAGCAGGCTGCGAGCAATGTTCAGGAGGCTTTTCGGGAGCAGTTTCCCGATCTGTCCGGCGGCGAGCGGCAGATAAGCCTGGGCATTGCCGAAGCGGTAATCATGCCGAACCTGTCTTTCCATTCGCGAAGAACAGAGGAATATCGCCAGCAGGCGGCGCGACAGGTGGACAGCATTATGCGGGTGATTGCCGCCGGCGAAATTCTGGTGCAGCGCGGCGAGCAGATGACAGAGACAGACCTGGAGAGAATTTATAGTTATCAGCGACAAATCAAAGCCCGTCGCCGGCAGGCTTTCGGTTGGACCGATGCGGTGCCAATGGCGGTCCTGGCACTGATCTTGATTTTGG
>SLNM01000007.1 GCA_007133055.1 Lentisphaeria bacterium | reverse complement strand
GCACGGTCAAGAACAGCGGTAATCCGGTCAAACCAGCCAGAAGAAAAAATGAAATTGCGACCGCTGACCAAAAAAACTTTCCTGCCATGCCTGCTCAGCTCGGGAAGATGCGTTTCTATGCTGCCGCGTCGGCAGTAAACACGGGACGGCATACAAAAATAAATATTTTCCATAGTTCTGCTCAACCTCCAAGTTCCACACATCGCTGTCGGTAGTGCAGATAGTTTTCGTAGGGCACTTCCTCAGGCACGCCGTGATCGCTGGTGGGGATATACCCGCCACGCTCCCGCATCGACGGAAGTATGCGTTCGACCTCCCGGTCGATGGACCTCTTGTCCTGCGCCAGAATGCGTTTGTCAATACCGCCGAAAATGGCGAGATCGGGGTACATCCGACCCACTTCCACGACGTCGCATCCGGAAGCCACCTCAAAGGGCGACATCGCGTCCATCCCCAGATGTTGATAGACTGGGATGACCGGCAGGGCGTTGCCGTCGGTATCGATCTGTATGTACAGGTGTCTCGACTTGTCGATCTGCCTGCGGCGCACGTTCGCAATGAGTTCCTGATAGTAGGGAAACAAGAACTCACGCATCATATCGGGCGAGATCAGGGGGCCGCTGTTGAAACAGATATCCTCGGCCAGGAATATCTCGTCCAGCGTCACGTGCTCCTGGTGTCTGGCGATCACGGCGTCGGCGAGCGCAAGCCACGCCTGCATGCAGTCATGTATGAGTTCGGGCTCGTCGTAGAACTTGTAGAGCAGTTCGGCGGGACCAATCAGGCTGCGCAGATACATGTATCCACCCACCAGGTTCTGCGTGATCATAAGCCCCTTGGCGGCGTGCTCGCGCGCTGCTTGCATGCGGGTGGCAAGATCGGCATAGCGGCTTTGTGTGGCCGGGTCGAGACGCCACTTGACGCGCTCCTCCCATGTCTGCCTGTTTTTGACCGGGTGGTCAAGATACTCAGGCATGAAACCGCTCCGTCTGCCTTTGAAGCACAGAACGGCACGCCCTGCAAAGTCCTGAACCAACTCAAGCTCGCCACGATCTTCAAGAACCTTCTCTTCAAATGCCGGAACCAAGGCGGCTTCGCACCAACCGAGTTGCCCCAGCGAATGGTTCCCCGGCGAGTCGTAGTCGAAAAGTTCCGCAAGAGGAACGTCCTGCGGCATTCCCTGCTCTTTCCAGCGTTCAAGACAGTAGAACCCGAATTCCTTCTTGAATAGTGGCGCGCCCGGCACGCGGGCGTACGCGTCGCGGAGTCTCCGTGCGGACTCAGCCATATCCTTCCGTTCAGGAAGGGGGACTGCGCCGCCGATCGTCGTCAGGCGTTCGTTCATCTTCTTCTCCTTGTCGAACAACTGATTGATTTGCATGAATTAATCAGGCTAGTCCGATCTCAATCTGCGCAGGTGTGAAATCTCGCGCTGCAGAATCTGACTTGCCCGGTCTCCATCGGCGCGAGTGGGTTCCACAAAGCTGCCATCCAGATAATTGTTCCAACTGTTGATCACCACAAATCGCGGTTCCAGCAACAACCCCTCCCGAAGCGCCCAACGGACAGGATTAGCGCCATCCCGGCGCCGTCGCCGCCATTGACGTTCCGGCTCCGTCTCCTCCCGGTCCAGCCAGCCAACTTGCAGCCAGGCCTGTCGGCCATCCGGACTGGCCGCCGCCCATTTGCTGTTTCCAGGCTGCCAGCGCCATTCGTTCACACGCTCGGGAAAGGGCAGGGCTATGACGCTATGAAAGGCTGGGTGGCGGTAAGTTATTCGCTCATGACTGACCAGCACCACCAGAGGCCGTCCGGCAACCTGGAAAATACCCGGATGATGCGGCATATTCAAGTCAAGCAGCCAAGCGCTCACGGTTTCCGACCGGTGTGCGTCCGACCAATCGACCTCGCTAAAATCAATAAAAAAAGCCAGGTCCGGCCAGTCAACATTCATTGCACGCAACTCCAAAAGTCGGCGGTAGCGTTCCAGACGACTGTGGTCGGACATCTTTTCCGCCTCGATCCCGACCAGCGCCACATCCACTCCGGTTGCCTTGAGTCGATTGAAATCCCGTTCCATGCGATCATCGGTCCAACCGGAGTAATCGGGCAGGGGAATGGCCAAACCGCGTTCCAAGGCGGGGCCGTAGGGATGATAGACAATCATGACCACCGAACGGGAAAGATCAGCCTCACGCAGCCGACTAACCGGCGGCGGCAACTGGCAGGCCAGCATAATCGCACATAAAACACTTAATAGCAGTATTTTAAGGTAAATCATAATAAAGACTGGCTAGTCGTTTTCAGGGGGTTTTGCCGGAGTAAACTTCGGACAGTCCTTCATGGGCTCGGTCGGCCGGTTCCAAAGCATGCAGCGGGCGACAAATGGATGTTTCAGAAAATGCCGGCAGTCGCGGCAGAAACACGCGTTTGCACGATCTCCGAAAATTGCATCACGTTTTCTTTCCTTCAATTCGGGTGTTTCAATATCCGCCTCGTCAGCCTTCAAAAAAAAAGCCAGTTTATTTTGTTTTTCGGCATTGTCGCCTGGCGAATCAGTCTTCGTGTTTCCAGGTTCTCGGACTGGACTTTGACAGAAAGCACAACCCAGGAATTCCTCGACAGACCAATCGCCGAGCCGGCGAACTGTTTTGACAACGCTGTTCTGACGACACTGCCGGCAGACAAATTTCCGGCCTTCATGTAAATTCGAATGTGCATCCATGACCGTTACCATATCATGGTTCCGATTATCATCAAACTGAAGTTTTCCCGTTTTTCCGAACTTAACCATACAAAGTTTCCAGGTTTTCAACGGGTCGCCAGGATATGGACGCTCCGACGAAAACGTGAAAACTTCAGATACCAACCGGCAAGCCGGTTGGTCGGGCATTGAAATTTGGAAAAAGGACAAGTCCCGCGCCGGAGCGGCAAGTCAAGCCGCGTCGCATAATATATATTATGTATAATAGGCGGAAGCCGGGACAGGCCGGAATGGAAAGAGTAACATTCTGAAAAGCAAACTTTTGCAACGAAAACGAAGCACCCCTGTGGATAACCAATGAACAACTTGCCTAGCCATTTGACCATATCCGACATCATGATCGGTACCTCAACCGCAGACGGTGGAGTGTAGATCACTTCGCCGGTTGAAGAGTTGGCCACGTAGTTTTGGATACTTCGG
>SLNM01000234.1 GCA_007133055.1 Lentisphaeria bacterium | reverse complement strand
TACCTGAATCCGTGATAAAATTGGCGAAATGTCTTTTTCTCTTAACCCAGAGAATTGCGAAATGCAGATTTCGTAGGTCGACTATCCGAGTCGACCATGCGAATCGAGCCTGGTCGACTCGGATAGTCGACCTACGTTTGGCTCGATTCGCCTATTTCGCAATTCCCTATCTTAACCAACAAGGAGACTGGCAGATGGATATTCTGAAGCGAGCAATGGCGCCGATCAGCGATGCGGCGTGGTCGGAGATCGAAGCCGAGGCGGTGCGCACGCTGCGGGGCAACCTTTCGGCCCGCGGCCTGGTTGATTTTGCCGGGCCGTCCGGCTGGGAAAAGGCGGCCGTCAATCTTGGCAGCCTGAAATTAGGTGAGAAAGTATTGGTCAAAGGGGTTGACTGGGGCATCCGCCAGGTTCAGCCACTGATCGAGCTGCGCGTTCCCTTCTCCCTGGATATTTGGGAGCTGGACAATGTGGACCGGGGCAATCCGGCGCCGGAGCTGGAGCCGGTGACCGAGGCGGCGGCTAAGATCGCACTGTTCGAGGAGACCGCCGTTTACCAGGGATTTGCCGCCGCCGGCATCAAGGGACTGTGCCAGTCGGCCGGACGGGCGCTGCCGCTGCCCAAGGATGCCGGCCAGGTGCCGGCCGCGATCGAGGATGGGGTGTTGACTTTGCAGAAGCGTGGTGTCGAAGGGCCGTACCAGCTTGTCTTGGGCACCGAGGCGCATCGGCTGGTCATGGCCGGCGACAGCCAAGGCTACCCGCTGAGCAGGCGGGTCCGGGAGCTGGTCGGCTCCGACATCAAATGGAGTCCGGCGCTCGAGACCGGAGTGCTGACAAGCCGCAGAGGCGGCGACTTTGTCTTTACCTGCGGTCAGGATTTGGCGCTCGGCTGGCACGCGCATGACACCAAAAAGGTCGAGTTGTACCTGACCGAGTCGTTCACTTTCCAGGTGCTTGACCCGGCGGCGGCCGTCGCATTCGCCTGGAAAGGCTGAGCAACCTGTGCATAGGGAATTGCGAAATGCAGATTTCGCAGGGCGTGAACATCCCGACAGGGATATAGGCTCCGCGCCAGCGGGGCAGCGAAGCGGCAATCCGTCTCGACCAAGCGAATCGAGCTTGGTCGACTCGGATAGTCGACCTGCGTTTGGCTCGATTCGCATATTTCGCAATTCCCTTTGAGGGGAAAAGAGCCATGGCAATTACCCTAAAAGATATTTCCAGGCAGGCCGGGGTACATGTGGCGACGGTGTCGAAGGTGCTTAACAACACCTATCGCAATGCGCGCATCACCGACGAATGCGCCAGGAAAGTCCAAAAAGTAGCGGCGCAATTGGGCTATCTGCCCCATGCGGGAGCGCGAGCCATGGTTCAGCGTCACTTTGGCTGTATCGCATTGCTGCTCAGCCGCGAAAGAACCTGGTCAATCCTTCCCGACCAACTACTCAGCGGCATACAGCACTCCCTGAACGAGCTTGGTTTAAACCTGTTGATTTCAAGCTTGCCCGACGACAAGCTGACCAGTGACGAATACGTGCCGCGCATCCTTCGGGAAGCATCCAGCGACGGTCTGCTGATCAACTACAACGCCAATATCCCCCAGCGCATGCTCGACTTGATTCACGCTCACCATCTGCCCGCCGTATGGATCAACAGCAAGCAGGAGCATAACACGGTTTATCCCGATGATTTCAAAGCAGCCTATGATACCGCGAATCACCTGCTTTCTCTTGGTCACCGCCATATAGTCTGGGTTGACTTCAACTCGCCGACCGACGACAGCCCATGCCACTACAGTCAGCGCGACCGACAGGCAGGATATGCCAAGGCTATGAGTCAAGCCGGACTGACTCCGCAGCGGATCGGCGACCGACATTTGCTCGGCCACTTCCAGACTGTAGCCGCGGTAGCCGCCGCTCTCACCGTGCCCGATCCCCCGACCGCCATGCTCTGCTACGACACCGAAAGCGCTCGTTCGGCCTATATGGCGGCGCGCCTGACCGGTCTTGAAGTGCCGCGGCAGCTCTCCATGGCCGTCTTCTGTGATAGGCGGGTTGAAACCATGGATATGAAATTCGCCACGGTCTGTTTGCCCGAATTCCAACTTGGCCAGGCCGCCGTCGCCCTACTTTTGCGTCGAATCGCAAATCCCGAGCCGGATCAACCGGCCCAGTCAATGCCTTTCGATTTTCGTCCTGGCCAATCTATTGCACCACCGTTATAGTGTGTTCCCCGGGCTATGTGTAACAAATGCCTCAGCTTTTGTAACAACGCCTTTATTTTTTGTCCACAATTTTTCTGTCATTCCATGTGATCTTTGCGCATTTGCGAGAGTTTTGGCTGAGAATATCGTCATTTACCCACAGATTTTACTATAGAGCCAAAGTTTATTTGCATTGGCCAAAAAACGATATAGATTAAATTATAATTTATTTTCACAGGTCAAAACTGGGTGCATGCTTGAGGATGAACTAACAGCACTGCACTATCGTTAGCGCACCGTCGACAACACGGCAGGATGGCAGAGATTCATGAGAAAAACATCATTCACACTCATAGAGCTGTTGGCAGTGATCGCCATTATCGCGATTCTGGCCGCCCTGCTGATGCCGGCTTTGCACAGCGCCCGCGAGACGGCTCGACGCATTCAATGCAGCAGCAATTTCCGACAGTTCGGCATCGGCTGGCATCTTTACGCCGCCGACCATCGGGGGCAGTTGCCGGTCATGCCGCCCAACGCCGGGCTGCTTGATCCTTTCAGCACGCGGGTGATTGGCGTGGACGCCTGGACCTATTCACCACTGCGAACTTTGAACTATGGCGATTGGCGCCTGGGTGGTTTTATTGGCCCGTATATTGGCCACCAGATGTCGCTGACCGTGTGCCCCTCCATCAACAACGCACCATGGGACCACCCTGACAACAACCGCCCGGTTGCCACTTACGCAGTCTATAGTTACTTTCCGGGCAATCAGTATCCGCGGTTCGACCGGCCGACCAGCCGCGTCCATCCGTACCGCCTCGCCGAAGCACGAGCCACCGATATTCTGATGCAAGACCAGGCCATGATCACCGACTCTGGCTTCTATCGTTTCAACCATGGGCGGGGGCAACGCATCCCCGCATTGTCTTCACCATCTCCGACCAACATCAGCAGTGTGAGACTGCAAAGCCCTCTATTATCGGATTTTGCC
>SLNM01000341.1 GCA_007133055.1 Lentisphaeria bacterium | reverse complement strand
TCCCGGAGAGCCTGAAGGTCTTCGGCGTAGTTTCGATCGGGCGGTGAGCGATAGGGATGGAAGGTGACGATGTCGACCGCCGCAGGGTCGGCAAGCTGCTCGAAGAAATCGCGGATATAGCGGTGCCCATGAGGGGTGAGGGCATTCCCGGTCAAGGCCAGGGCGGCCATGCGAGCCTCGGGGCAGGCACGGCGAACCGCTGCCTGGGTCGGACTGAACAAGCGGGCGTACTGTTCGCCGCTGCGCTCGCGGTCACACCAGAACTTCGGGTGGTCCGGTTCGTTCCACACTTCGTAAACCTGAACCCGGTCACGGAAATGGCTGACCAGGTTTTCGACATAGCGAATCCAACCTTGCAGGGCGCGGTGGCTGTTCAGCGGCACTTTGCCGACCGCCTGGTTGGCATCGGGAGCGGCTTCCGGAGTGTACAGGGGATTGCCGTAGCCCAGGTTGAACCAGGGCTGAATGCCCAGCTCGAGCAAAGTATCGACCTGCCAGTCGAGCCAGGCGAAATCATAGACCCCCGGCTCCTTTTCGCACTTGATCCAGCCGGTCTGTAAGCGCGCCCACTTGATTCCCAGTTCGGCCAGTTTGGGAAAAACCGGGCGCGGATCGAAATGATCGCGGTCCAGGGTTTCACAGCCGACACCGCAATAGGACGATTTTATTTGAACGCTGTCGCGGGCAGTCATCATGTCGGTTTTTTTTAGATTGCAAAAAGAAGCAAGGTCATTCATGGTTCTTTTCCTTATCTCACAAAAAGATCGATTGCGACCGGTATTATATACAAGCCGGGGAAATGTAATCGGTAAAACGTCTCTCGTAAGCCTTGCAGTAAGCGTCGACCGGTTCACTCTTTCAGGTTATTTCGTGCCGGCTGCCGATGGCCATGGAGATCGTCGCCGAGTCGGCGTATCCAATGTCCCCCCCGACAGGAATGCCAAAGGCGATCCTGGAAATTCGCAGCCCGGACCGCTTCACTGATTCCCTGACATAGCTGGCTGTGGCTTCGCCTTCGACATCCGCGCCGGTGGCTAGAATCAGTTCCCGCACCGATTCCACAGCGAGACGATCAAGTAACTGCCCGATTCGAAGGTCGTCCGGACCCCGTCCGTCCAGCGGTGAAATTCGCCCGCCCAGAACATGGTATATTCCGTGAAAACAGCGAGCCCGCTCGATCACCATGATTTGGGCGGGTGACTCGACCACGCAAATCAAGCTGGGATCACGACCGGAATCAAGGCAGATGGCGCATTTCTCCCGGTCCGCCAGGTTGCCGCAGTTGGAACAGATTCTTATTGCGTTCGGAAGATTGGCCAGGCGTCGCCCGAACTCCGCCAGTAGTTCAGGCTCCCAGTCGAGGAGGGAAAAAACCAAACGCTCGGCGGTGCGCCGACCAATGCCTGGCAGACGTACAAAAGCCTGGACCAATAACTCCAGTGCTTCCGGGTATTCAGTATGGGCCGACAAACTAAACACTCCTTATCAAAATACTACTCGGGGCAAGGGCGATATTACTGTACCGCCTAATTATCGCGGGACAATTCAAATACGGATTACGATTACGGACAAGAAGTAGGGAGGAAGAACACATTTTAAACAGAAGATCGCAAAGAACGCAAAGATTTGTTGCTTGTTTTTTTCTGCGTAATTTTGCGTATTCTGTGGTTTATATTCTTCGTGTCCTTTGCCTGCTTCTGTAAAAATTCAGAAACCACTGATGGACACTGATTAACACTGATATAATTTTTGTTTCTACATAACTTCGATCAATGCCATTTATCAGCGCCCACTGGCTGTCTCCGGAAACTGGAGAATAGAAAAATCAGATATGTCCCCATCAGTGTGCATCAGTGTTAATCAGTGGTTTGTCCCTGTGCCCCCTGCCTCCATCAGTGTGCGTCAGTGGTTTTGTTCCGGCTCGACGACCACCAAAGATTGCTCGACCAGGCGGGTCTGCGGTTCGGGCGGCAGCTCTTCGTTGGCCCTTTGCAGAAGCAGTTCGACCATGCGCCGGCCGATTTCGCGATTGTGCTTGTCCACGGTGGCCACCGGACTCTGTTTTTTGTGGCGTTGCGTGGGTGCCTGCGACCAATAGTTGTCGTAGCCGACGAGGTCGAGATCATGCCCCGGCCGCCAACCGTGCAGCTCGCAGGCGGCGCCGAGCGCCGGCAGCATATTGTCGGAGACCGCGAGAAGGGCGTCGGGCGGAGCCTGTTGGCCGGTGGCGGAGAAACCCATGAGATATCCCGCCATCAGCCGAACCTGCTGTTCGAAGTCCAAATTCGACCATGTCGGCTCGCCGCAGCGGAAGCAGATTGGCGGTAGCGGCTCGCATCCGTGTTCGCGCATGGCTTCGAGATAGCCCCGGTCGCGATTGCCCAGCCAGTAGGGCGGATGGTCGATGTCCATGCCCGCCCAGAAGCGAAGGATTCTCTTTCTGCCGCGCTCGCGGCAGAGCCAGGCGACCAGGTCGCGGGTGCCCTGTTCGTGGTTGGAGACAACCCGGTCGAAGTCGCGCTGCTCCGGGTTGTCGCCGTAGAGAACCACCGGCACCCCGATCCTTTGCATGGCGGTGACAAGCTTGTGGGTCAAAGGCGAGAAGGCGACATGGGCGCCGACGATCAACCCCAGGGGCGGATGCTCGAGCAATCTCTTCACGGGCGCTTCGGTCAACTGCTCCAAGTAGAGTCCGAGCATGTGCAGACCTCTCTCCGCCACCGCCTGTGCGGCGCCGACATCGATGAAGCGCTCCCAGCCCTCGGCCGCCTGCAGCGCCAGCAGCTCGCCCGGGTTCAAGGTCAGGATGGCGACCGTGTCGGTCATTACCGACTGCACCCGTTTGCGGGGCGGAGCTCGACGACGGGCGCCGACCCGAAGCAAGGCACCCTCCTCCTCCAGCCTCTGCAAGGCGACCCGTATCGTCCCGCGCGAACAGTCGAACCGCTCGGCCATAACTCTTTCCGCCGGCAGATAGGTGTCCGGCGGCAGCGTCTCGTCCGCCATGCATTCCTTGATTCTTGCGACCACCCGCTCGCCGGCCGGGCCGAAACTGTTGGCGGTCGGAGTTTTTCTTCTGTTTTTACCTGGCCTGGTCTGGACCGATGTCATGCTCTGGTGCTCCAATCACTATTGATCGCTCATGAATTAATCAGGCTGGTGTCAATTTATCTTCACAACAGCAAAAAACAAATGCGG
>SLNM01000042.1 GCA_007133055.1 Lentisphaeria bacterium | reverse complement strand
GCCTGTCCCGGAATTACCTGGCGGCGATCGAGCAATAGTTCGGCGGCCGGTCTTTCGGCATCGGGTTCCTCTCCTGGGATCGCCGGGTCGGCAATGGTCCAGGCCTGATACTCCAGGTTCCTGCCCGTTATCAGCAGCCGGTCGACCGACTGCACACGATAGCCGCCAATGCGTCCCTCGGTTTGGTGCTCGATCACCAGCTCCGCCACTGCTTGCGGGGAAACCATTGTCTCGGCAGGGATGGCAGTGAACGGCCCCTCTTTGTCGGGTGCCCAATGCAGTCTTGGAGCTTCCTCTCCCGGACGCTGAAAGACATAGAGGTCGATGCCATGCAGGCCTGCATCGAGGTTGACCGGATCGCTGATCAGCAGGTCTTCTTCCTCCTCGGCCGCCTCCTGCCAGCTGAGCAGTGGTTGTTGGTTAAGAAACAGGAACCAGCCGGTGTGTCGTGCGTTGACGGCGAACCGGATGGTCGCGGGCTGGTCAACTTTTAGCAGAGAGCCCAGGCGGTAGCGATATCCTGCTCGTCCTCGCTGGCGCGGGGTGGGGATTGGCGGGGCGAAATCGTGGTGTACCGAAAACAGAGGCAGCGGGCCCTGTCTGGCGGCATGGGTCATTACATCATTGAACCGCCAGGGTCGGGCGATCATCTGCTCCGGATTGTAATGCACAGTCACCGGTTGAAATTCCGAGTTGTCCGGCGGCGCCGGGCTGGCGGCATCGCCTTCGGAAGGCGCAGCCAGGTAGACATAGAAAGGCGCCGGTCTGGCCTCTTCGTTTCGATGTGCTCTGCTTACCGGCATGAGGGCGACCTGCGGCAGAGCAATTTCCAAGGCAATGATTTCTCCTTTAACGCTTACCGGCCGCACTTGCAGCGGTTGTCCCCGATGGTCGTGGGCAAAGACCTTTCCGGTTATTTCTTTCAGCTCCCGTGGCAGGTCGATGCGGGCGGTGTGGGCACGGACTTCCCTTGGAGTTGCCAGCAGGCGGAATTCCGCGTTGTCCTGGCGCCATGGTGCGGCGCCGGCCGTTTGAATCCGCAAGCAGGCGATCGCCAGTGGAACAGCAAGATGGAGCCATGGCCGAATCTTCCGGCACCATGCGCGGGTGAAAAAAAAGTCGGACCTGTCTGAAGTCGGTCCGGCCGATGATGAGAATCTACCGTTGAATTTATTCATTTTTGCTAAGATAGCGTATTTGCAACGCGCCCGTTATTCTTGCCACTTCTTCGATGGAGGTTGTTCCCTGCTGCACCTTCTGCCAGCCTTCCTCGCGCAATGAAACCATGCCATGCTGGTAGGCTGTCCGCCGCAGCTCGATAGTAGTGGCGCGACTGGACACCAGCTCCTTGATTTCCTCGTTGAGCAGGAACATTTCAAATATGGCCACCCTGCCGCGGTAGCCACTGTGATTGCATTCGGTGCATCCGCTTCCATAAAAGGCCTGCACCTGGTCTTCCTCGATATGATTGGCGTCGGCGATTTCGCGGCGGATATCCGGCTTGATCAGTTGGTCTGGCTCCTTGCAGTGCGGACAAACTCTTCGCACCAGGCGCTGTGCCAGGGAGGCGACCAGGGAAGCGGCGACCAAGTAGGGTTCCACCCCCATGTCGATCAGTCGGTTAACCGCGCCAATCGAATCGTTGGTGTGCAGAGTGCTGAATACCAAGTGCCCGGTCAGAGCGGAGCGGATGGCGATTTCCGCCGTTTCCTCGTCGCGAATCTCACCCACCAGGATGACATCCGGATCATGTCGCAGAATCGAGCGCAGGCCGCGGGCGAAGGTAAGCCCGATGTCGGAGCGGATTTGGATTTGCGAAGTGCCGTCGAGCTGGTATTCGACCGGGTCTTCGACAGTGATGATTTTTCTTTCCCCGAACCGAACCCGGGCCAGCGCGGCATAGAGTGTGGTGGTTTTGCCGCTGCCGGTAGGGCCGGTAACCAGAATGATCCCGTGCGGCAGCTCGACCAGTTGTTTGAGGATATCCAAGTTCTGCTGGTTCATTCCAAGTTCGGCCATTTCCAGAAAAATAGCGCGGCGGTTAAGAATGCGCAGACAGAGGGTTTCGCCAAAGCGGGTAGGCAGGATGCTGACCCGCAAATCAAACTCTTCCTTGCCTATATGCACACGAATCCGGCCATCGTGCGGCAGTCGTTGTTCAGTTATGTTCAGGCTGGCCATGATTTTCATGCGTGAGACAATCGAGTTGTGCAGCTCGCGCAGTCCGGGCGGAGTGGGGATGTCCCGGAGCATTCCGTCAATCCGGTAGCGCACGGAGGTCTGGCCCTGAAACGGTTCGATATGAATATCCGTGGCATCCAGTTCGAGAGCTTCGATCAGCAGTTGGTTGACCAAATGGATAATCGAAGCGGTTTCCGCATCCTCCGCCTCCAGGTCCTGTTGCTGGAATCCGTCGAACACCACAGAATCCACCCGTTCCTGGAAATTGCGGTCCTTGCGGATTTGCATCACCGTGTCAGCGCCGATGCCGTAAATTTGCTTGAGCGCGTGGCGTATGGCCGACGGGGTGGTTACCAGGGGTTGCAGTCGAATTCCGAGCAGGACCCGCAACTGTTCGCGGGTGCGCATGGTGAGCGGTTCGGCAAAAGCGGCGGTGAGCACTTTGTTATGCAGGCGCAGTGGCACGAACCTATAATTGAATGCCACCTTGGCCGAGACCGCCTGACGTGCTTCCTCCTGGATTTTTTCGCTGCCCAGGTCGGTGAAGGACAGGCCATGGCATTGGGCCAAACAGCGAAAAATCGCCTCCTCGGAGGAAAACCCCAGGTCAAGCAGAGCCTGTTGCGGGGTGGTCTGGGAGCGCCGCATGCGCCGCCGTACCAGCTCAGCCTGTTCGTCGGTGATCTCACGCTGCTCGACCAGGGAGGATAGGACGTCAGTGCTTGTCGTGTTGCTTTCCTGATGGTTGCTCATGATGAATTAATCAGACTGCTCCCGCGGTTCTGTCTGCACGGCTGGATTTGAGTTTTCGGCTTGCTCCAGCTCATAGGTGAGTTTTTCCCCGAAATCGACAACGGTCGTCTCGCCGCTGGGCAGGGTGACTTTCAATTGTCGATTGTCAATGGCGGTAATATGCAATTGCACGACTTCCTCGTTTTCGGTCAGGTAGCGGACGGCGCCTGTTTCCACGTTTCTGACCATTGCCCGCCGTCTTCCCTGTGAGTCAACGATGATTCCACCG
>SLNM01000132.1 GCA_007133055.1 Lentisphaeria bacterium | reverse complement strand
GGGTTGCGTTCGCCGAGCGGCTTGCCGTCCGCTTGCTTGTAGGTGTCGATAAGGCCGCGAATCCAGTCACCCGAATTGCTGGAATGACCGGAGTATGGCGGATTGCCGAGGATCGCCAGGATTGGAGTCTGTTTCTTAACTTCACCGGCCAGCTTTGATTCCTCGGCCAGGGCGGAGAAGCCGGGCAGGCGGCTGTGTTCAAGCTCTTCGTTGTCAAGCGTGTTGGTCAAGTAGAACGGCATCCGCTCGTCATCCTGCATGCGGTGCCCGAGTTCCTCCAGAAAAAAGCTCATTTTCAGGTGCCCGACCGCGTAGGGCGCCATCATCAGCTCGAATCCATAGAAGTTCTTGAGGATATGGTTGCGGATAAAGCTGTCCCGGTTGCCGGCTCCGTATTTGGTCTCGAACTCCGCGACCGCCTGCTGCGCCGCCTTGGCGACAAAGGTCATGGTTCCCGCCGCCGGATCGAGCAGGGTTACGCCCCGGGAGGCCAGGCCGTCCGGCTGGTCGAACCTGGTTTTCAACAGACCGTGCAGGGAGCGCACGATATAGCCGACCACCGGCTCGGGCGTGTAGTACACGCCGCGTTTCTCGCGCTCCGCTGGGTCGTATTGGGCGAGAAAGGTTTCATAGAAGTGAACAATCGGGTCGTCGCCCTTGCCCTCCTGATAGTAGCGGTCGAGAATCCCCGGCGCGTCGGCCACGGCCAGAACTTCGGCAATGTCATCCACGCACCAGGCCAGGTCGGCGGGAAGGTCGTCGAGTGAAAGAAAGCGAAACAAGTCCCGCAGCACACCGATGGTATGGGGGATACTGCCAAAGGCGGTCAGGCGGTTGAACTGATCCCGGGTGCGAATCCGGGCGGCAAACAGGCCGTAGGTGATAGTCTGGGCGAACAGGTCGGCAAAGTCCTGGGCTGAAAGGGTGCCGATCAGATAGGTCTGGAATGCCTCGAAAAAGCCCGTCAGGCGATCCGGGCGATCCTTTTCCCGGTCAAGTTCCTGCTCCACGATGTCGCGCATGAAGCGGGTGCGCTTGGCCAGCTCCAAAGCCAGGCTTTCGGCGGTGAAGGTCTTCGGCAGCGAGAAGCCAAGGAAGCGGTCGAGCAAGGCGAGCAGTTTCTCCGGCCTGACCACCGGGGGCGCTGTGAGGAACTGATTGAGCGCCACCTGCTGGCCAATCTCTGTCGTCTCGATAAGCTCGCCGTCGCGGTACAGACGAAACTCCAGAAAATTGGTCAGGATTAGGTTGGGAAAAGTGTCGCGGTAGCGTTTAAGCTGCTCCGAGCGTTCGACCGCATCCAACCGCCCTTCGCTCGGTCGCTTGGCCTCGATGTAGCCGATTATGCGGTCTCTGCCGTTCCAGACGCGAAAATCCGGATTGCCCGCGTCGGCAGCCATGGGCAGAGTGGTGACACGAGCCTGGTCGACACCGGTTTCCCGGGCCGTCTCAGACAGCATGGCGGACAGCGCCGAATAGAAGCTTTCCTCGCGTGCGTCGCCCTGGCGGGCAACCGCCGCCAGCTCCCTGAGATAGCCGGAGAAAATGGATTTCCCGCTCATAAAAATGCCTTGTTCCGTTTGCAGGGATAGGCTCGGGCGAAAACCAGCCGCCGGAGGAGGATTGACGCGAGGCAAGTCGCGACAATCCCTTACTATGGCCTTGGTCCGGGCAAACTCAAGCGGGAACGGGCGAACGATAACCAGAACTCACTTTCAAGCACAAAAGGAACGCCCTGTTTTCATATTATGCCGTTTCGCACAGGCAGGCATTCCCAAAGCGCTTCGCGCGATACTTCTACTCGTCCACCGTTTCATCCCGCTGATAGATCGGCAGTTGCCGATAGGGCACGGTGAGCGCGAGGGTGACCAAGGCGGTGTTATAGACCGGAGTATTTCGTTCCGAATCGTGACTGCCCCCCACATCACCTCCCCAGGAGCCGTCGTCGCGCTGCCTGGGCAGATATCTCTGATAAAGCCAGTCGCCGATCCTTTCCCAAGTCCGGCCACCTAGCTGAAAAGCGGCCTGGGTACAGTAATAAACGCCGTAAAGGGAGAACTGTTCTCCCGGCAGGTTCCGATAGTTGTTTTCCAGGAAGCGCCTGGCTCTTGCCACCGGTTCACTGTCGTGGTAGCCGGTCAGGCTGAGACAGAGAATGGCTAGTCCGGTCAGACTGGCTCGACCATCATGGTGGTCCCCGGGCCTTTGATAGCCGAACGAACCGCGGTCACTCTGCATCCGCAGAACATATTCAACTGCCTTTTGAATATTTCTCTCCGGCACCCGGGCTCCGTTGAGCCGGGCGGAGCGCAAAGCCATCAGCGCCCATCCGGACACCGACAGATCGCTGTCATTGGCGGTGGGACTGTAGCGCCAACCCCCTTCATGTCCGCCGCGCTTGTTCACCTCCTGAGAGGATATAATCACTCTGACCGCCCGGGCCAAAGCATCCTGAATCTTCTCTTCCCGCTCCGGGTCGAGCATACCGGAGAGTTCGGCCATGAACAAAGTCGAGATATGGTGCGAATACATACCCCGGTCATGACGGCCGGAAGCATAAATATACCCTTCTTCGTTCTGTTGAGTCAATACATAATCCAGGCAGTTGTTAATAACTTCGCCGTAGGTTCCTTTCCCGGGCGTATGGCCGGCGGCTAGAAAGGACATCCCCGCCAGGGAGACCACTCCGGCCGAACCGCCGTGGCGACCCGGGAAACTGCCGTCTTCCTGTTGATTGGCGACAAAGTACTCCAGAGCCCTTTCCACCGCTCTTTCAACCCGCTCGGCATAAGGTTCCAGAACCGGGCATATCTCCTGGCCGATGCTTGGCTGGGAGATATGCATCCAAGCTATGATAATCGCCAGAATAGACCATTTGATGCGAGTATTCACAACCACAGCTCATATTCCTGTTCGGATTGCAATTACGCACAAGCAAGAGTGGGCTCAAGTGTGCGATGAAGTGCGGGATTAAGTGTCATGGTCTCACCGCCTCTCTTCTAATTCTAAGTTGCATTCAAGATGATTGAATCGATTAAGGTGAAAGATTACGGCAAAAGACAAGGGTTGTGCGGATTTTCCCTAATCTTTCGCCCTAATCTCGATCACTTTGATTGCGAAACGGAATAAACACTTCATCGCCCTCTTCGTTCCATCTTTCGCCTCCCCCTTACTTGGATACCCTTAAACGACCCGCTTACCCG
>SLNM01000096.1 GCA_007133055.1 Lentisphaeria bacterium | reverse complement strand
TGAATCACACCCTGATATTGCACTTCTCACACAGCCGTACCATGTTCGCACCCCTCATCCCGTAGCGGCGAACCGCCTGAAAACTGCCGTTGGTCTCGCCGCAATCCGTGCAGGGACCCTTGACTTCGTGCTTGGCGCCAGCGCTCTTGTTTCCTTCCTTTGCCATTCTTGCATTCTCCTTTGTTGTATGCGTGCTGAGTAAAATAACCCGACCAAAAAAAAGACAGGGAACCAGGAATCAGGAACCCGTCTTCGATCTTTCTCCCGCGAAAACTCGCGAGACCTTCCCTGAGTCGAAAGGGTGCATAAAGTAAATGATAAAATTGATTGTGCAAATTGTCAAAGCAAACTTATGTTAAAGCTTGACATTCATCCTGTTTTTGAAAGGAAACCATGAGCAACCAGCCGCATCATCGTGAATAAGTACGTGAAAAATGGACGGTATTCGAATGCAGCCTTCGCCTGAACGCATTATCCAGATGGCATCGGCCTTCTACGATTCATGTGTGTTGTTCACCGCCTCCGATCTCGGAGTGTTCAACCTGCTGGCCGGGCAGCCGGGGTTGACCAGTCATCAAGTGGCGGATCAACTGCAGCTTGACCACCGAGCCACCCGGTTGCTGCTGGACGGCTGCGTTGCTCTCGACTTGCTGGGCAAGCACGACGATTACTACGAGAACACCCCTGAAACCACAGCCTTTCTGGTGGTCGGCGGCGCTGCCGACCTAAGCGGAGCCATCCGCTACAACCGCGATGTCTACTCCGCCTGGGGCAGGCTGCCGGAGCTGGCACGCACCGGACAGCCGGTTGAAAAGCCGGAAACCCACCTGGGCGGTGATCCCGAGCGTACCCGCACCTTTGTCATGTCCATGCACTACCGGGCACTCGGAATCGGACGGGCGCTGGTTCCGATGATTGAAGTCGGCCAGGGGCAACGGCTGCTCGATGTCGGAGGCGGGCCGGGAACCTTTTCAGTCCTGCTCGCCCAGGCCAATCCCGGATTGTCATGCACCGTTTTGGACCTGCCGGAAGTGGCGGCGATCGCCAATGAACTTATCGAACAACAAGGAGTTTCCCAGCAGGTCAGCACATTGGGCGGGGACTATCGCCAAACACCGTTCCCGCCGAACCAGGACATGGTAAACTTTTTTGGCGTGCTCCACCAGGAGTCACCAGACTCGATCCGAAAACTTTTCTCGAAAGCATACGATGCCCTCGGGCCGGGCGGGCGCGTCAACGTCATGGACATGATGACTGACGCCACTCACACCGCCCCCAAGTTCTCGGCAATGTTCGCCCTGAATATGGCACTGACCACAAACGATGGCTGGGTCTTCTCCGATCATGAACTGACGAACTGGATGGCCGAAGCCGGCTTCGAGAATGTCGACATCCGCCCCCTGCCGCCGCCGATGCCGCACTGGATGGCCACGGCCGTCAAGCCTGACAAGCCTGATTAATTCATGAGCCATCTGCTGCGAGGCGCCATTGCACGCAATCCCAACAACTTGCAACCGACACCCTATTCCATTTCAGATGAAATATTAATAACTACCGGATTTTTGTTCGGGACAAGGTTCGGGACAAGGTTCGGGAAAGATCAAGCATGAGCAAATACGACGTTGCAATCATCGGCGCCGGCATGTCCGGACTGGCGGCCGGCATTCGCCTTGCCCACTATGGACGCAGGGTGGTGATCCTTGACCGACATCGTCGGATCGGAGGCATGAATTCGTGGTACCGACGCGCAGGCCGCGAGTTTGACACCGGACTGCACGCCATGACCAATTTCAGCCCGCTCGGAGCACGGGGCGCACCGCTCGGCAAGCTGCTGCGGCAGTTAAGGCTGCGCTATCAGGAGCTGGACCTGGTGGAGCAGAACTTTTCAGTGATCCGCTTTCCACAGGCGGAACTGCGCTTTTCCAACCACCCCCAGGAGCTTGCCGACAGCATAGGCGCCTTGTTTCCCGGCCAGGTCGATGGCTGGCTTGAACTGCGAAACCGGATCAGGGAATTCCCCAGCCTGGTTCTGGATGACCTCCCGCCTTTGTCGGCTCGTGCCGTGCTGGCGGAACACTTGTCCGAACCGCTCCTGCGTGAAATGCTGCTCTGCCCTCTGATGTACTACGGCAATGCCCGTGAGCACGACATGGACTTCGCACAGTTCTGTGTCATGTTCCAGAGTGTGTTCGAACAGGGCTTATGCCGCCCTCGCGGCGGAATTCGCCCTCTGCTTCAGCGCCTGGCCAGCCGCTATCAGGAGGCCGGCGGGGAATTGCGTCTGGGCAGCGGAGTGCGGGCGCTGCATTTGCATGATCAGGAGATGAGAGGGATCGAACTGGACAGTGGTGAAAGCCTGGAGGCCGAGGCCGTCCTCTCATCCGCCGGCTATCCGGAAACTATGGCTCTGTGTCAGCCTGAACAGAGATCGGGCCAGTTGGAAATCGAGGCGGAAACGAGCCCCATGTCGTTTGTTGAAGCCATATTTGTCTGCAAAAAACCAATGCCGAGCAAGATCGGCGGCGATCCCACCATTGTCTTCCATTCCGACACCATGCCTTTCCGTTACCATTGCCCGCAAGGACTGGTCGAACCGAGCAGCAAAGTGATTTGCCTGCCGGATAACTTTGCCGCCCCCGACCCGGACTGGCGGGAGCGCGGCGAATCGCGTATTCGTCTGACCCGCATTGCCAGCTATCAACAGTGGGCGAAGCTTGACAAAGCGGAGTATGGCCAGGCAAAAAAGGAGACACGGGACAATATGCTGCGGGATCTGCAAGCCTGGTTCGGCGGCGCGGTCGAAGAACCGGTGGCCGAGGACCTGTTCACACCCAGGACCATTGAAAAATATACCGGACGACGTCGCGGCGCAGTCTACGGTTCGCCGATCAAGCGCCGCCAGGGGAGAACACCGATTGACAACCTTTTCATCTGCGGCACCGACCAGGGCTTCCACGGCATCACCGGCGCCATGCTCAGCGGTGTGTCAATGGCCAATCATCATTTCCTCAGGTGAAGACAGACGGCAACCCGTCGGAGAAAGGCGCGGATTTGGGGACTGCCGACGCTCACGGATTGCCGAAGCCGGCTCGCAACATTTTTTGATTATCCACTAAGCGCGACTATAGTTGAGCCGTAAATCTTGCATGTTGCACATTCGAGAGTCGACGGTTTATTGGTTGTGAAACTCGGGTTTTCTTAATTATTAGGCAAATGC
>SLNM01000269.1 GCA_007133055.1 Lentisphaeria bacterium | reverse complement strand
GGGCGGCAAGCTAAATTTTGAGGCGTACTTACAGCACGCATTTGGCTGTTGTTGATATCCCAGGGTTGCGCTTGCGCTTAACCCTGGGCTACGTTGAATTAGCCTTTCAGGCTAAGGCAACGGGTTGCGTGGTAAAACGGCGGAGCCCGCCGTCTCCAGGTGCGTTAACGGCGGAGGCCCGCCGTCTCCGGGTTCTCGCGGCCATTTTAATTGCCGACTATCGGCTTCTCTGTTTCTTTCCGCGCTCGGTGCGCGGAATATCCGACACCAAATTAATACGGGCTGGGACTTTAAAACGAGACAATTTATTTGCGCAATGGTTGCGTATCAGTTTTCTAAGTTCACCTGGTTCCATAGTGGCGGCCTGCGGGGTCGGCTGAATTTCGGCCACCACGATCGTGCCGGTGAGCAGATTTTTCTCGCCATGCACCGCGGCATCGGCCACTTCCTTCATTTCCAGCAGTGCGTTTTCAATTTCGGTCGGATATACTTTTTCGCCGCCGACATTAATGCGCTCGTCTTCGCGCCCGAGGAATCGGAAATATTCACCGTCCACCTCGACTGCGTCGCCGGTATTGAGCCAGCCATCCTGGGTGAACGGGCTGGGTGCGTTCAGGTATCCTAGCATGGCGGTGGATGATTTAATGTGCAGTACTCCATCGACCACTCTGGTTTCGACACCGCTGCCGCCGATACTCAGCCATAGCGAGTCGGAGGACTTTGACTTGGTGGCGGGAATGCCGATTTCCGAGAGTCCGTAGGTTTGCTGCAGCCTGACTTTCGGGAAAAGTCGATGAAATTGCTTCAGGGTCGATTCCGGCATTGGCTCGGTGCCGTAGCTGACCACTTGCAGCGAGCGCAGGTCGTATTCGCGGTAGGCCTGGCTGAGCAGGATCATATTGAGAAAGGTCGGGGTGACCGGCAGCAGCTCGACCTGGTGGCGTTCGATAGTCCGCAGAATCGTGTCCGGGCGCCGGTCCGGAACCAGCACCAGGCAGCCGCCGCTGGAGAGCATGTAGAGCATGGTGTTGAGCCCGCCGATATGG
This sequence comes from Lentisphaeria bacterium, assembly GCA_007133055.1. Taxonomy (GTDB): domain Bacteria; phylum Verrucomicrobiota; class Lentisphaeria; order Oligosphaerales; family PUNB01; genus SLNM01. Next base: position 2,173 of record SLNM01000269.1, on the reverse strand, counting down.
TCGAACATAAGAAAGGCGATGGCCCGATAGGCATGTCGAGGTCGCGCGAAGCGGTCCAGCAACGGTTGCAGGTCGTGGACGGCGGCCTTCGGCTGGCCGGTGGTGCCGGAGGAGAACAGGACCAGGCCGGGATGGGCGCGTTGTTCGAGGGTGCGGTAGAGCGGATGCCGGGAGGAGGGTCGGACGGATTCCGGCTCTGCGGGTGAATCGTAGGTCGACTGTCCGACTCGACCCTTGGCGTAGGTCGAGTATCCGACTCGACCATTGGGCCGGACGGATTCCGGCCCTACGGTTATATCGTAGGTCGAGTATCCGACTCGACCCTTGGGCCGGACGGATTCCGGTTCTACGGTGTCAGGGGATACAGACTCCGTCTGATCGGAAACCGCCAACCGATATTCAACTCCGGCCAGCTCGAGCAAAGTTTTTCGGTCGGCCAAGCCCGGAGCCAGAGGCACGATGATGCAGTCGCGCTCGGCCAGGGCGAAGAAGAGGGCGACTGCCCGGGGGTTGAAGTCGGACTCGAGAGCAACCACAGCGCCGGGCTCGATTTTATCCGCCGCCAGTTGGTTGACCATCGCCTCGACTTGCTCGGCCAGCCAGGCATAGGAATATTCCCTGTCCTGGTGGACAATCGCAGGGCGTTCGCTGAATTGCCGGAAATTGAAAGTCATGGTTGGCAGGTTCCGTGAAATTTCCTGGTTCGTTTGGTCTGGCGGATCAATCGGATCGGTCTGATCGGTCGGATATTCCTACCCGGCTTGTATTAGTTCCGCGACGATCCTTTGCGCGGTGTGTCCGTCCCACAGTGGCGGGCGTTGCGGAGTTCGGGTTTGCTGTCGCAGTTGGCGGTATTCCCGGCGCAGGCTATCGACGGCATTGCCGACCAGCACGCCGGCGCCGCCGTGTTCTCGCAGGGTTACCGGGCGCTCGGTGTTCCAGCGCAAAGTAAGGCAGGGTGTGCCAAGAACGCAGCACTCCTCCTGCAGGCCGCCGGAATCGGTCAGCATCAGGCTGGCATCCATGTTGAGGCGCAGCATTTGGCGATAGCCCAGAGGGCTTAGGAGTATGCAGTTCGGATGCGACATAGCTTTGGCCCATAGGTTGCATGATTTCAGTTGTTTTTCGGTGCGCGGATGAATCGGCCACAGCAACGGAGTGTCGGCGCACACTTCGCCGAGCAGGAATTCGAGGATCGGCGCCAGAACCTCGATTTGGTCGACGTTGGATGGTCGGTGCATGGTGATGAGGGCGTATGGCGTATTTTTCCGAACTGCCGAGTCTTGATTAATGCGATTGGCGGCGATGATCTCGTCGATGCTCAGCGCGGCCGCTTTTTCCCGCTGTGCTTCGAGAGTGTCGATCATAATGTTTCCGACCATTTTTATGCGTTCGTCCGGCACTCCTTCGTGACGCAGGTTTTGCGAGGCGATAGTGTCGGTGGTACACAGCAGATCACTGAGTCGGTCGGTAACCATGCGATTGATTTCCTCCGGCATATCCAGGTCGAACGAGCGCAGTCCGGCTTCGATATGAGCCAGTTTAAGGTGTTCCTTCTTAGCCGTGATCGAGCAGGCGCAGGTGGCGTTGACATCGCCGACCACGATTACCCAGTCGGGGCGTTGTTCGCGGACAACTTTTTCGAAGGCGATCATGGTCGAGCCGACCTGCTCGGCATGGCTGCCCGAGCCGACGCCCAGGTCGATGTCGGGTCGCGGAATTTGTAAGTCCTCGAAAAAGGAGCGCGACATCCGTTCGTCATAATGCTGGCCGGTATGCACTAGCAGATGCTCGATGCAGGCTGCGGAGGTCTGCCGGCGATGGGTGTCAAGGGCGCGAATGAACGGCGCGATCTTCATGAAATTCGGGCGGGCCCCGACTACGGACATGATTTTCATTGAGCAATTTCCTCTCTCATGCTTGATCCGCGGATTACAGGCGGTATAAAAGTTTGAACGGAAGGTAACTAAGGAGACGAAGATTTTCAATGGCCACAAAAAACACAAAAAGGCACAAAAATAAAACCACTTATCTTCACTAATCGGCACTGATCCGATGCGGGCGGATTACGCTCTCCCGCATCTGTCATTCCTTCGGGGATGTTTCAGCCCCAAAGGGGCATGATCATCGTAGGCTGTCATTCATTCGGGAGATTGTTGCCCCAGCGGGGCAT
>SLNM01000098.1 GCA_007133055.1 Lentisphaeria bacterium | reverse complement strand
CGACCAGGCTCGATTCGCATGGTCGACTCGGATAGTCGACCTACAAAATTCACATTTCGCAATTCCCTGTCCATGCGCTGAAAGCGCCCCGCATAAATTTATCATCTAGCTCTCCCCGGCGATCGCATCGACAATTTGGCGGGCGGCCTCTGGGCGGGACCATGAACGGAAATTGCGCCCTTGCTCCTGCCATCTTTCCGGCGCGGCCACAAACTCGGCCACAGCCTCTTTCAATCTGGCCGGCGTAGTTTCATCCTGCCGCCAAAACCGGGCGGCATCGGCTCGGGCCAGCAGTTCGGCGTTGGCGCTTTGATGGTCCTCGGCCGCATTGGGCAGAGGAACGATGATTGCAGGCTTGCCAAACCAGGCCAGCTCGGCAATGGTGGCGGCGCCGCCGCGGCAGAGTACCAGGTCGGCCGCCTGATACGCTTCCTCCATGTGATTGCTCCAGGCCGCGACATAGGCGGGCAGCCCGGCCTGGTCGAAGGCTCGGCGCAAATGCTCGGCCGCAGTTTCCGAACCGGTGAACTGCAACAACTGAAACGGCGGCAGAGGCGTGGAGGGGCTGGCGCTCCGGCACAGTGCCGGAAGAAGGCGGTTGAAAAAATCAGCGCCCTGGCTGCCGCCGAAAACCAGCAGGGTTGGCAGGTTCGGGTCGAGCCCGAATTTTTGCCGCATTTCACCCGCTGCATTCCCGGATGAAATGTTTCGGCTGACAGTCAGTAACTCGGAACGCAGCGGAAATCCGGTGAGCAGGGTCGGAGCCCGCGGCGTTTGCTGGTTGGACAGTGGCAGCGACAGGAGGAGTTTTCGGGCCCGGCGTTGCAGAAATCGGTTGGCGCGACCAAGGACGGCGTTGCCCTCGTGCAGGAACAAGGGTTTTCCGGTGAAGGCGGCGGCCAGGCACAAAGGAACACTGGCAAAGCTGCCCATGCCTAGAACTCGGTCAATGTGCAGGCTCCGCAGCAGACGCCTGCCGCGAAACACCTCCCAGGCCAGGCGTAGCGAGAACAGGGGGACACCCCAAAATGATGGTGGCATTCGCACCGCATCTAAATGGGCGGTCGAAAAACCGTGTTGGCGAGCCAGTTCCAGGTGAGCCTGCGCCTGCTGACCGCCGATAATCAGGATTGCCGGGCCAACCCTGCGGCGATATTCGCGGGCGATACTGAGCGCGGGGAAAAAATGACCGCCGGTGCCGCCGGTGGCAATCGCCAGCCGGGGACCGCCATTTTGCTCGGTCGACGATGTGCCGGTTTCACCGTCGGTGGCGGCAAAGAATACTGGTTTGGATTTTGGCGGAGTCAATGTTTGTCCCGTGAGTAAATGGAACGCCATGTTTATAGCTTATGCGGTGCGCCTTCAGCGCATTTTTTGTTTTTGATTGTCTTTTCCCAGGGCGCTGCCCCGGTTTGGTATGCACAGCGCCGTTGGCGCAGGGGGTTCATTGTATCTACGGGCAGCCTGCCTGACCACTTAGCCTGCAAGTGTGTCAGGTCCCCGCCCGTAGGACTGCACCAAGCTCACCGGCACGGCCGGGGACGACCGTGTTACCGGCGCTTGCGGACGACGATCACCCGCTGGAGCCGTCCGGCCTCGGACGGTATTCCGACCTCGGACCTCCGACCTCCGACCTCGGACGGTGATCAACGGCGGCGGCCCGCCGTCCCCAAAAGTAACGATTGCGGCGGACGATTCTTGTGCGTGATCGTAAATTCGCAGTCGTCAACCCTTGCTGTCTTTTCCTTGTTCTGTTGGATATTCCGTGTTGGATATTCTTGTCCCGTCCTGAAATAGATTGACACCTGCACAATTATTAGCTGTCACAGTCCCTGTCGGTGCCCCCTCCTACGGGGGCTTGAAATATGGGGGGCGTGGTTCCACGGGCTTGCGCCCGAGGCTACAGTCCTGCCATCCCTTGCGGGGATTCATGCACCTTGTTCCGAATCTTATCCCCGTTCGTGTCGCCCCCCTGCAGGAATTCGTGAACTTCGTGCTTCATTCGGACCTGGGCATTTCGTCATTCGTGCTTCATTCGAACTTGGGTATTTCGTCATTCGTCATTACTTACGGTTCAGTCTCCACGCATTGTGGTTGTGCTCCCGTTGGCAGCGGCGGCGCTTCACGGCCCTGGCGCGGCAGAGTTCCGTCCAGCTCCTGACGCCAGTGGGCAACATCGCCGGCCGGGCCGTAAACGTAAATCATGATCGCCGGCTGGTTGGAAACATTGGTGATCTGGTGAAATTCACCAGGCGGAATGTACACCGCCTGTCCTTCGCTCAATTCCCGGATTTCCCGGCCAAGACACATCTCGGCGCGACCGCTGACCAGAAAATATACCTCCTCCTGCTCCTGGTTATGCCAGGGCACCTGACCGCCATCGGGTTTGAGAGTAACGTAGCCCATGCAAAAGTTTTTGGTTTGGATCGGCGCCGCCCCTCCAGCCAGATTTTGAGTGCGGCGGCGGGCCGGATAGACCCGGCCGGGGATTTGATTGAGATCACTGATCAGCATTGGTTTGGCCCTCTTTGCAAGATTACAAGATTAAATGTTAAGGTATTGGCAGTCGCGACAAAAACAAGTTTGCAAAAAAAATCAAAAAAAATGAAAAAAGCGCTTGACAAGCGTCAAAAACCATGCTAAATTATCCGTCATGCAGAGGGTTTTAGGCTCAAAAAAATAAAAAAGGAACGCGGACAATGAAAAAGAATTTTGGTTTGATGGGATTAGTGTGTCTGGTTTCTATGGCGGTATGTTTCTGTGTGGCTACCTCGGTCTCGGCTGCACCGGTGGATATGACCACGGAAGTCAACGCCACTACTCACGGGGGTCAGCCGGCGTGGAGCATTAAGCAGTATGGCACCGGCGAACCTAACGATGATATTAGCTTCGTCTTTGAAAAGCTGAACAGTGTGGCCGACGGTCAGTTTGCCGGCTACCAGTTGCTGGCGGTGATTGTTACTTTCGAGTTCGAAACTGCGGAGGTGGCATTGACCGTACGGAACACTTCAGAAACAGCGCATACATTCAAGAACACAGACAGTGCCTCGCTTGAAACTAGATTTTCCGGAGGGGAGGGGAGAAAGTGGAACTGGGGGTTGGATTCCCAGTCATTATTGGACGCGGAATCTAATACGATTGCGCAGTTGTCCGATTTTGAAGATTGGTTCGAGCTGGAACTTAATGAAAGCATCACCCTTCAACCAGAGGGACAGGATGGTGATTCGATCAGCGAAAAGG
>SLNM01000102.1 GCA_007133055.1 Lentisphaeria bacterium | reverse complement strand
TTACACCCCGTCCTCCGGCGTATTAACTCAAGTTTGGCATTCCGACTTGACAACGATGCGGATATTTTTATGGTAGTGCGACTGACAACCGCTGCACGTTCTTCGGGTATTATGTTACTTTTCGCCAATTTTATCACGGATTCAGGTGGAAGCTTGTTGTCAAATATTCTTTTTTCAGGACGCTTATTATGACCACAAGAATGATTCGTTCACTGGAATGCATATTGCTGGGTCTGCTGACCCTGGCGGTGATCATGATCGAGGCGGCCGGTCGTCCGCACCTCCCGGACCGGCCTTATTCGCTGAGTCTGCTGCTGCCCACCGGGCTAATCGCCCTGGGAGCGATGCTCTGGCCGATTGACCACTTGCCCGACCAGGCAGGAACCCGGGCGGCCTGGCGTTTGCAGCTCGCGGGACTGGCGTGTTTCGGATTGACCCCGTTCTTTGTCTGGCATTTCCCTTTTTACCAACGATTGTACTTTATGGTGTGCGGTTTCCTGTTTCTGCTTTGCCTGATCTTTTTCCTGGTTTCCATGGCCCGGCTCATGGAAATTTGCTTTGCCCGCCGCGGCCAGTTTGTATGGGCGCGGGTATGTCGATGGGCCGGGATCAGCGTCAGCCCGCTGATGGGGGCAATCGCGGTGATCGTATATTTGCACGCCCTGGGACTGGAGGGACTCACTTTCGTTCGAGAGCTGTCCTCGCCCTACACGGTTTGGCTGCGGGTATCGCCGCTGTTTCGCAACCTGTTCTCGCTGCCTTTCGCGGCGCTGACAATAATGGCTCTTTTCCTGACCGTCATACCGCCGCCGGACGGCGAAACGAAGGGCGAGCCTGATTAATGCATGCGAATAACCAACTGTCCCCTTTTGCCTAACTATAATCGGAGTGCCGACTATGCCATCCAAAACTGAATTGATTGTTGCCCTGGACGTTGCCACCTCGGAGCAAGCTTGTGCGCTGACCAAGGCGCTCGGCCAGTCAGCGGACTGGGTCAAGGTCGGCAAGCAATTGTTTACTTGCTGCGGTCCGGAGGTGGTGCGAAGACTGCGGGAGGAATATGGCAAAAAGATTTTTCTGGACTTGAAGTTTCACGACATCCCCAACACCGTCGGCCGGGCGGTCGAAGCGGCGGCGGACCTGGGAGCGGACATGGTCAATGTTCATGCCAGCGGTGGCTCGGCCATGCTGCGGGCGGCGGCGGAAGCGGCGGACGGGCGTCTGATCCTGGTCGCCGTAACCGTACTGACCAGCCTGGACACTGCCGCCATGCGCGAAATGGGATGGCACTGCCGGCCGGCGGAGCAGGTCTTGAACCTGGCCCGGCTCAGCGCCGGTGCCGGGTTGGACGGAGTGGTCTGTTCGGCCTGGGAAATCGAGATGCTGCGCCGCGAGCTTGGCTCCGAGTTCAAGCTGGTGGTGCCGGGAATTCGCCCGGCCGGCACCGATTGCCGCGATCAGAAGCGTGTTACCACCCCGCTCGATGCGGCCCGGGCGGGCGCCACTTTTATAGTGGTAGGCCGCCCGATTACCGAAGCACCCGATCCGGCTGCTGCCGCCGCCGCCATCCAGGACGAACTGGCGTAGTTATTCAACCATGGGAGGATCGCCGATGTACAATCCCAGCGACCCCGATTGCAAGGGTAGCTCCGGCTGGCGGTGCTGTTTGCCGCGCCTGGCGTACTGGCTTCTGCCGTTGCTAGCATTGGGGTCGCTCTTCTCGCACACACCGGCTATCAACCGCATGTTTTTCCCCTTGCCCTTCTCCGGACACCTCGGTTATTACGTAGAATCAGAGAGCTGGCTGTACGACGGCCAAACAGACAGGAACACCTCCCCCATTTATCGCAGAATCACCGATGAGCAAAGGCTGATCCTATACGGTGACAGCAATGCCGAAACCGCAGTCGCCCGCCAAAAAGCGATCCTGGAACGGCGGGACTGGACAATTCCGTAACGGCGAATACATAGGCGGAGTGTACTGACCTGATTGATTCCCGTTTGCTGACGCATTACGGTTACGGCCAGGATGTCGGTTGAAATGTCCCGAGTTATGCAGTACGGTAATGGTACGCCCGGCAGGGCTCGAACCTGCAGCCTTCTGATCCGAAGTCAGATGCTCTATCCAATTGAGCTACGGGCGCAGCCGGATGCACTGACCTCGGCAATATAGCGGAGCAAGCGGAATTGGCAATCAAGGCGGACGAAGAATATATGCGCATGGCCTTGCGCCTGGCGGCCATTGCAGCGGACAGGGGGGAGGTGCCTGTGGGGGCGGTGGCGGTTGACGACACCGGCTGCGTGGTGGCGCGGGCCTTCAACCAGGTGGAGATGCTAAACGATGGCACGGCCCATGCCGAAATGATCGCTCTGACCCAGGCTTCGACGGCGGTCGGCGACTGGCGCCTGAACACAGTGACACTGTACGTTACCAAGGAACCATGCCCGATGTGTGCCGGAGCCATGGTCAACTGCCGGCTCGGACGGTTGGTTTTCGGCTGCCCCGATCCGCGCGGCGGCGCAGGAGGCGGCGCTTTGAACCTGCTGGACTTCCCCGGCCTGCTGCACGCTGTGCCGGTAACCGGCGGGGTGATGGCGGATGAGGCACTGGCAATGATTCAGAGTTTTTTCCAGCAGCGCCGGCGCGAGAACGATGGCGGCGCGACGAGCGAGGAAAAAGGATGACCTGCCCGCCTGATGTCTGCGCTTAAGCGTGTGAATCAAGCGCTATTGGCCGTTCCCTCCGATCATAGAATGGTGTAAAAAAGCCAAGGATTGAAAATGGCCCGAGAACTTGTCAACGAACTAACCTGGTCGGTTTCCCGCGACCGTTTGTTTCGCCAGTGCCGGCGTGCCTACTATTACAACTACTACGGATCATGGGGGGGTTGGGACGCGGCGGCGGCGGATGAGCGGACCCGTAGAATCTACATTCTGAAAAACATCCAGAGCCTGAACATGTGGGCAGGCGGCATTGTCCACGACACCATTGCCGAGGCGTTGCGCCGATTTGCGGCAAAGACCGAGCCGGTGACGGTCGAGGCTCTCCGGCAGGCGGCGCGCAGCAAGCTGCGCCGAGGATGGCTGGAGGCGGTCAATCGGGAATGGCTGGTCAGTCCCAAGAAAACCAATTTGTTCGAGCTGTACTATGGCAACGGAGCCACCGTGCCCGAGGAGCTAACCGAAGATGTCAAGACCCGCGTTTACGGATGTCTGGAGGCTCTGGCGACTTCGCCGCTGCTGGCAGAAATCATTGCCGCCGGTTATATGAACTGGAAACCGGTTGACACCCTGGACGCATTTGTCCTGGACGACGGACTGAAAGTGTGGTGCGCCATCGACTTCGCCTTTTTCGACGAGGCCGGCATGCTGCGTATTCTCGACTGGAAAACAGGTTCGGAGCAACCCGAGGAACTGAAGGTGCAACTGGCCTGCTATGCCATGTTTGCCATGCGCAAGTGGAAGGCGCCGCTGCAGCGACTGCGACTGGCCGGAGTTTTTCTTGGCGATACGGCGCGGGTCAGCGAGTATCCACTCTCGACCGAGCTGCTGGCCGACACTGAAAATATCATCGGGGAAAGTATCGGGAAGATGCGTCTGCCATTGTCTGAACCGGAGAAAAACATGGCGCGCGAGGAGGACTTTCCCACCTGCGACGTGCCGCGCATATGCGGACGCTGCAATTTTCGTGAAGTCTGCCCGGCAATTACCGGGTCGAAACCGAAGACGGAGGCTGCGCCTGCAAGCGCGCACGAGGAATGAGTATGGGGGTTCTGGTTGAAAATGGCGATTTGCTGGTGGCGCCGATCACCTTGCAGGACCCGAATTTCGCACACAGTGTGGTTCTGATCTGCGAGCATGTCCCGGGCAAAGGCTCCTATGGCCTGGTGCTTAATCAACCCGTGCGCCCGATGCCCGAGCTGCTGAAGGAGTTCCCATACGCCCGGGAAAACCTGTTCAAGGGCGGGCCGGTTCGAACCGAAGTGTTGCAGGTGCTGCATCCCTACGGCGAGCTGCTGCCGGAATCTCTGCCTATCCTTCCCGAAGTCTGGCTCGGGGGCAATGTCGAAACTTTGCAGGCAGGCTTTGACAATGGCGCCTTCCGACCCGCCGACTGTCGGTTCTTTCTCGGATACTCAGGCTGGGGCGGCGATCAACTGGCCACCGAGTTCGATATGAATTCGTGGCTGCGCGTCCGAGGGGATGCCGAACTAATTTTCCAGGTGCCAAGCTCGGTGATGTGGAACCGGGCCATTCGCCGGCTGGCCGCCGAAAATCCAATGTACGCCAATTTCCCCGACTTCCCCGGCGGCAATTGAAAATCAATCTACTGCTTCATGCAATACCACGACGCAATCTCGGCGAAAGATGCGGGAAAGCCCGCCACGGTGCTGCTCAGCGGCGGCATGGATTCCTCTGTGCTTCTGTATTATGTGACAAGGAAACTAGCCTGCAAACCAGTTTACGCCCTCTCCTTCGGCTACGGGCAGCGGCATGTTCGAGAATTGGTCGCGGCACGTCGGCAAGTGGCGGCGCTGGGTCAGGCCGTAGCCGAACACCTAATACTTGATTTGTCGGTGCTGCGGGAGATTGTCGCCGGCAATTCGGCGCTGATGGACAACGGCCAGCCGGTGCCGGAGCTGACGGAAATTCCGGAGGCCGAGCGCGACCAGCCCCCGACCTACGTGCCGAACCGCAACCTGATTATGCTGGCGCTGGCGGCGGCCTTTGCCGAAAGCCGTGGATGCCACCTGGTATTCTACGGAGCACAGGCGCATGACAACTACGGATACTGGGACTGCAACCGTCATTTCCTGCAGCGACTCAACACGGTGCTCGGACTTAATCGGCGGTCACCGGTGGCGGTGCGCGCGCCTTTTGTCGAAACCAGTAAATGCGAGCTGCTCAGAATGGGGCTGGAAATGGGGGTTGACTTCGGCAGCACTTGGTCCTGCTACCGAGGTGAGGACGCGCCATGCCGGGTTTGCCCCACCTGCGTGGAAAGAAGAATGGCATTCCATGAACTTGGAATGGACGATCCGCTGGGCCCCGATATAAACTAACGAGAGGTTAGGCGAAAAAATGGGTGAATCAGAAAACCGGTCGACGCGAACGGTTGACGAGTCCCACGCTTCATGCCGCAAAGTTTCAAAGACATTGCCGTGAATAAGCCCGGAGTCATGAAGTCACCAAGACATGAAGTCAATGGAATATCCAACTGAACAAGGAAAAAACAGGAAAGGATGATCGCATGCGGGTGGCGGGAGTGGCCGCGGAGGCGCGCCGATTACTAGTCGGGCCTGTCAGCAGGATGCTTTATCCGGATGTCTGCCCGGCCTGCCTGGCCCGGCCGGGTCGGGAGGAACTTCAATGGTGTCCGCCCTGCACGGACCGTCTGCGGGTACTGCCAAAGACCCGCTGCCCCGGTTGCGGCGGGGCGATCGATGGAGTCCTGGCAATGTGCGGCGAATGCTTGAGCTTTGGTCACCGACCCTGGCTGGAGGCGGTCAGCGTTTACGCATACGGCGGTTATCTGCGGGAGCTGGTTCATCGGTTCAAATATCGTGGGGCGACCATGCTGGCGCCTGTCTTCGCAAGGCGCATGGCCACCAGTTGGCTTGACTTCGGAACCGACGGTGGATTGCAGGCAATCACGCCCGTGCCTTTGCATTCGTTCAAGGAATTGCAGCGCGGCTACAATCAGGCGGAGTTGCTGGCCGAAGGGGTTGGACGCAGGCTCGGCCTGCCAGTGCGGCGATTGCTGCGGCGCCGCGGCTGGTCGCGCCAGCAGGCGCAGCTCGACTTGGACCAAAGACGGATCAATGTCAAGGGAATTTTCCGGGTGGCCGATCCGGATGCCGTCGAGGGGCTGCATGTTTTACTTGTCGATGATGTCCTGACCACCGGCGCCACCCTGGCCGCCGCCGCCGACACCCTGCTTGCCGCCAAAGCCGCCTCAGTCCGCGTTCTGACCCTGGCTCGGGGGTGATACAGAGAATTTATCCGGTGCAGCCCCTGCGCCAACGGCGCAACGCATACCAGACCGGGGCAACGCCCCGGGTAACTAAATAATAGCCACCTGAAAAACACCAACCGAACCGTCGAACAACTCGCCGACACGACATCTGAACAAGGAGCTGTATGAAACGGAACAATATATTACTCATCACAACCGATCAGCAGAGCGCCACGATGTTGAGCTGCTCGGGCAATCCAGACCTTCACACGCCCAACATGGATTCGCTTGCGGCGGACGGCGTGCGTTTCGAGAAGGCATACGCGGCCCAGCCTCTTTGCGTACCGCAGCGTTGTTCGTGGTACACAGGTCTTATGCCTCATCAACACGGCATCACATTCAATGTGTATGGCGGGGAAGTCCAGTCGGAGATGATGATGGGGCAGATTTTCCGGGATGCCGGTTATTCCACGGGGTACTCCGGCAAATGGCACATCAAAGTGCCCTGGCAGGACAAAACGCGGCACGGATTCGACTGGATAAACAACATCCGGTGCAATGGTGCCGATGAAGGAATCGTGCCCGACTTCAAGAGGTTCCTCGGCGAGAAAGGCGACGGGCAATTCATATTTTCAGCGTCGTTCAACAATCCCCACAATATCTGTGAAGCTGCTCACGGCGGCCCTTTCCCCGACGGCAACCCGGGCATGATTGAGAATATGAATCAGATGCCGCCATTGCCAGACAACTTTTCGATTCCTAAAAGAGAACCTTCGGTGATCCGGGATGTCCAGAAATTGTACGGAAAGAGCAACTATCCAACGGGAAACTGGGACTCGCTACGGTGGCGCTTGCAGCGCTGGTATTACTGCCGTCTCACTGAGATTGTGGATCGCCGCATTGGCGAACTCCTGAATGTGCTGCAGCAGTGCGGGCACTGGGAAGACACTCTCGTCGTTTTCACCAGTGACCATGGAGACGGCAATGCCCATCATCATTGGAATCAGAAACAGGTGCTCTATGACGCGTCGGCCAGAGTGCCCTGCATCGCAAGCAAGCCCGGCAGCGGTCTCGGACGGGTCGAAGAACGCCACCTGGTCAACACGGGAATCGATTTGATCCCCACGCTGTGTGGACTCGCCGGAATCGACACTCCCAAACACTTGGATGGATGCGACTGGTCCGACCTGCTGACGGACTCCTGTGCTTGCCCGAAGCGCGACCACATAATTGTCGAAACCGAATTCGGAACCTTTGGAAGGCCATTGGGGTACTTGGGGCGCGCGGTGCGAACACAGAGCTACAAGTATATGATCTATGACCGAGGTGACAATCGTGAGTTTCTTGTCAATATGGAAGAGGATCCGGGCGAGACAATCAACCTTGCCGGAATTCCGGAATACCAGGAGTGCCTGGATCGCCACCGCGCATTGCTGCGCGACTACATCGTCGGGAAAGGGGACATTTTTCCTGTTGACAGGGTCCCTAGCCTGATTAATTCATGAACTGCGTACTCCGGAATAAAATCAACCACTGATGGACACTGATGAACGCTGATATTTCCTGGAACAGTGTAGATTAGGGCGGAAGATTAGGGTTGAGGTACTGTGTCGGCGGACGATAGCGGGCGACGATAGCGGTGGACGATTGGGACGTCTACTCGTAATCCGCTCTCGCGTGCCATGCCGTAGCCTTGGCGAAGGCAGGTCGCCCGCTATCGTCAACCCACTCCCATTGTTCTTAGCCCTGGAAGGGCGGCTTCATCGTAGCCCCAGGCAGCGCCTGGGGTTGGCATAAAATCCTTGTTGTGCCCTGGAGGGGCACTTCAATCCCACAACTTCCAGTTTCAATATCCTATCGTCGCCCGTTATCGTCAACCGCTGTTTCTGACATGCGGTGTCCGGTGCGTAGCGCCCACGGACACGTCGTCCCCCGTCAGAGTTCCGCGTTTACGCGGAAGTTGTCTGGAGGCTTCAGCCCCCGGAGCACGGGCGAATAAAAGCCCGCTCGCTAAAGCTCGCTGCAACTGCCGCCTAAAGGCGGAACTCCAACCCTGTCCGTTCGGTCGACGAGAGCGGGCGACGATAGCGGCCTGCCAGCCGGCGCGGGTTTTAACTGGCGGCGCGCCCGGTCCGACCTTGGCGTTGGCCCATGGCACCAGCTCCGAACCGAGCACCAGGTTGGTGTTGCCCCAGTAGACGCCGTCGGGAGAATCGGAATACCATAGGTCGAAATTCTCGGGACCACCCCGCCCGTAGACCGGGAAGGGACGCTCCAGCCGGAGAAACTTCCCGTTCACTTTCTCTGGAAAAAGAACCATATTCCGATTGTCGGGGGCGGACAGACTGAGAACCTCCCATCGATCCAGATCGTCGGAGACCGCAATCCCGCCGCGAATCCCATGCCGGGTGTCGACTGCGAAGCAAAGGTAGCAGCGGTTGTCAATGACCGTTATGCGGGGGTCGTAGGCTCTCCTGATCTCCTCGGTCTTCCATTCAATCCAGGGTTTGGACCGGGGTTCCCAGACAATGCCGTCGGAGGAATATGCAACTCCGATATTGGTGCCCTTGAAACCGGTGGTGCCGGGTTGACCGCCATAGTCGTTTCTGAAAACCATGACGTATCTCCCCTGATACTTGGCGACACCGGCGTTGAAGATCAGGGTGGCCGGATAGGGTATCCGATCCGCCGACAGTACGGGATTGGCGGGATGCCTGACCATGATGCCTTCCATTTTATCCTTCTCCTGTCTCGACCGGCAGCAACTGCTGCTGCAGGATTGCCCCGGCCATCCACTTGGCAATATTCCGATGCCCCGCCTGGTTGGGATGGTATGGATCCTTCATCCACTTGCTGGCACTGCTCAGTCCGTTAACCTCGAATTTTGAACCGACATCGAGCAAAGCCACCCCTTTGGCCTGGCACAGGCGACCGACCCGCGCCCGCTGCTGACGATAGCGGTTGTCCAAGGAATTGACCCACTGGCGAGTCTTGGTGTCCATCTCCGTCTTCACCTGCTGCTGCGGAAAAATTGGATTGGGCAGCCAGTAGAGCAGGTTGGAATGCAAGGTGCGAAGCTGCCGCAGCAACAACTGTTCCGGCGACAAATCCTGATGGTCGTCGCGATGATTGCCCCGGGTGTCGTTCTGTCCTGGCTCAACCTCGACGCGGGCGTCGGCAAAGACAAACGAGACAATTACCAGGTGTGGCTGGAATGGTTGCACGTCGCGGGCGATTCGCAGTCTGGCCAGACCGCTGTCGCAGGCTTCGATGCCGGCATTGGCCACCGCCACAGTGGCGGCCGCATCCCGCAGGCGAGTGTTAAGCTCCTGTTGCAGCAGAAGCGGCCAGCATTGCTCGCCGCCCGGGGCGGCGACGGTCATGTCGTCGCCGAAGGCGATCACCCGAAAGTCGGCTGCCTGCAAACGCTCGATGGTTTGTCGGTCCATGCCGGGAGGGGAATGGGCAATGGTCTGATGTTTTTGCCAGGGACCGCGGGAGGGCACCTGGAACTTTGGTTTGTCCGAGTGAACAATGAAATCCTCCGGCACCGGCTTTTTCTCGGCCACTATCCTGGCGGCGCAGTCGGAGCATCTGGTTGGCTTGGCGAAGGTGCCGCGGGAGTGGAGAAGCTGTTCGTAGGAGGACCACGATATTTCGCTGCCGCAGTCGTTGCAGTACAACTTTTTGCCTGGCTGCCGCCGGAGAAACTCATCGCATTCAACGCACCGTTTCTTCGGCGGCCGCAAAGGTTTGTTGGTGGCGGCGGCAAGTACCATTTCCCGCAGTTGCTCCTCCGGGGTCCAGTCCCAGGTGTTTTGACAGCCCGGCACCATGCAGGCCTGGGGCGAGAGCTGCAATTCCTGCAAGCGTTTCTGACAACTTTCACACAGCCTCGAAGGCGGCCTTGTGCGACCGCGGGCGAAATCGTTCAACTGCCAGCTCGGTGTGTAGGTCCAAGTGTTCTTGCAGGCGCGAATACGGCAGGGGATTTGCCGTGGCCTGGCCTGCTTCAGGAAGGCGTGGCATTCATTGCACATTCGCCGGCTGCCTTCGGCAGGATCGCTGTTTTCGCCATGGATGAGCTGGTGTCGCAGCTGAGCTTCGGCAGTCAGTTGCCAGGTTCTTTGACAACCGGTCACCCGGCAGGGGATGTCCCGGTCGTGCATAAGCCGAAACTTGGCCTGGCAACTCCCGCACATTCTGCGCGGCGGCGGCGGCGTTGTGCTGCGCTCCATCTGTATCATCTCATCGAACTGCTCGCGAGCCGTCCAGCACCAAGTTTGTTCGCAGCCGTCCAGGCAGCAGCGAATATCGCGGTCTTGCAGGCGGGCCAGCCGTTTGGTGCAGCGGGCGCACATCCGCGGCGGCGGCGCCTGGCTCTCCTGGCAGAGGCGTTCCACGCCCGTCCATCGCCAGGTTTCCGAGCAACCCTTGACCATGCATTCCACATCCCGGTCGCCCAGCTCCTCGGCCTGCCGTTGACATTCCGGGCAAAGCCCACTGGGGTTGGCCGCAGGCTCCCGCCCGCTCGCCTCGGCCTGCCGCCGGTCGATCAGCTGCTGCAAACGCATCCACTGCCAGCTCCCCTCGCAGCCTTGCCTGGCACAGGGCATCGTGAGCTCGGCCAGCTCGGCGAACTGACGGCGGCAGTCGTCGCAGACCGGTGAAGGCAGTGCGGAATCGACCGGGGCATGGTCAGATTCATTCTGCCGGGACGCCCCAAGGCATAGACTGCGACAGCCAGCCACCGCGCATTCCAATTGTTGGTCCGGGAAAACATCAGCCAAGCTGGCCAGCGAGTGTCCCATCTGTATCAGTCTCCTGTTGTTGTCCTACACAGGGAATTGCGAAATGCAGATTTCGTAGGGCGAGAATCCGTCTCGCCCAAGCGAATCGAGCCTGGTCGGGACAGATTCCCAACCTACAATTGGCTCGATTCGCACATTCGCAATTCTCTGTTATCCTACTACATGCTTTCCAGGGTTTCCATGCCCAGGGTGTGCAGCCCGTCGCAGACAATATCGCGCACTCGTCTGCTCAGCTCCAGCCTGGCGTATCGACGCGCTTCCGAGTCCGCATTGAGCACCGGGCATTTCCGGTAGAACCGACTGAAAGCCTTGGCCAAGTCCAAAAGGTAATTGGCCAATATCGAGGTGTCCAGCTCGGCGGCCGCCCTTTGCAATACCTGCCCGTAGTCGGCGCAGGCCAAAGCCAGATCCACTTCCTCGGCCGCCCCCAGAACCGACCAGTCGATCAAGTTTGAAGCATCCTGTTGCTCCGCCACTCCCCTTGCCTCGGCCTTGCGCAGCATGGAGGCAATGCGCGCGCAGGCATACAGGATGTATGGCCCGGTGTCACCCTCGAACTTGAGAGCCGCTTCGGGATCGAAGAGAATCGTGGTTTTCGGGTTGACCTTCAGCAGCATAAACTTAAGCGCTCCCAGCCCGATGACGCGGGAGCGCGCCGCCAAATCAGCCGGCGCCTGCTGGTAGCGCTGCAATGTGGCGGTTCGGGCCAGCGATTCCATTTCGTTCAGTAAATCATCGGCGTCAACCACCGTGCCCTCGCGACTTTTCATTTTGCCCGAAGGCAGATTAACCATGCCGTAGGCCAAATGATGAAGAGCATCCGGCTGCTTTACCCACGGGTAGTCGAGCTTGTGCAATATGGCGAAAAGCACCTTGAAATGATAAATCTGCTCGTCACCGACCACCCAGATTTGCCGCTGCGGACGATGCTCCTCATGCTTGATCACCGTGGTCCCAATGTCCTGGGTCACGTAGACACTGGTGGAATCACTGCGCAAAACCACTTTCTCTCCCAGCTTCAGACCCCTCAGATCAACCACTACCGCGCCGTCTTCGCGGCGATTGAACACCCCCCTTTCAACGGCGGCAAGGGCTATCTCACGGCCGCGGCCGTAGGTCTCGCTTTCCAGGTATGTGTGGTCAAAAAACACTCCCAGTCGCCGATAGGTCTGTTCGAAGCCGTCCAGCACCCATTGGTTCATGGTCCGCCACAGGGCGTGAATATCCGGTCGCCCGGCCTCCCACTCGACCAGCATGTCCTGAGCCGCCCGCCCGATTTCGGTTTCCAGAAACAAATCCTCGTCCGACCGCTCGCGCAGCTCGGGGCGCGACTGCCGTAAACCCTCGAGCTGACGCCGGTATTCCCGGTCGAACCTGACATAGTAATCCCCGACCAGGTGATCCCCCTTGACCCCGCGGTCGCCCGGGGCCTCACCCTGGCCGAAGCGCTGATAGGCAAGCATCGACTTGCAGATATGGATGCCGCGGTCGTTGATCAGGTTGACCGCCACCACCTCGTGCCCGACCCGGCGCAGCAGTGAAACCACAGCCTGCCCCAGGGTGTTGTTGCGCACATGCCCCAGATGCTGTGGTTTGTTGGTGTTGGGAGCGGAAAACTCTACGACTACGCGCTGACATTCGGATTGATCCAGAACTCCGTCCTGGATCGGAC
>SLNM01000291.1 GCA_007133055.1 Lentisphaeria bacterium | reverse complement strand
TTCTCTGTCGCTGACGCGTTACGCGGGCGCATCCCGTGCTCGAAAAAGCAAGATAATGCGTCAGTGAAAGGTGGAAGTTGTGTCGCCGCCCTGCGGGGGCTCTTTCTTTTGGGCACTCGTTATGTCCGCGGGCTCACGCCCGAGGCTATATGCCTTTCATCCCCTGCGGGGATTATGTTTAATCTCGCCAGCCTGCGAGGATTGGTTTTCGGCGTCCCCTGCGGAAACCGGTACGAAACTTCCACTTTTCCCTGACGCATCGCCTGCTCAAAGAAGCGAGGTCTGGAATTTGGGCAATTCTCGTTTATTGTACAGGGTTGCTGGCCGGCGGGTGGCGGTCAAGGGTGTAAACCCAATCACTACCATTCCACTGCTCCAGCACTACTGGATTCTATGGGATCGTTGTGTAATCCAATAATCAACTGACGGACGAGGAATCGGGCAATGGCGAATTCTATACTGGTTGGCCTGCAATGGGGCGACGAGGGCAAGGGCAAGATCATCGATGTTCTGACCGAAAACGTGGACATGGTGGTGCGCTTCCAGGGCGGCAACAATGCCGGGCATACAGTTGAGGTGGGAGACGAGAAATTTGTCCTGCACCTGATCCCCTCGGGCATTCTGCACGCGGGCTGCCAATGCGTCATCGGCAACGGCGTAGTCGTCAATCCCCTGACCCTTGCCCAGGAAATTGCCGATCTGGAAGCACGCGGTTACGAGGTTGTCGACCGGTTGCGAATCAGCAGCCGCGCCCAGTTGGTCTTTTCCTATCACTGCGTCATGGACGGTCTGTTCGAGCATAAGCTGGGTGAAAACAAGATCGGCACGACCAAGCGCGGAATCGGCCCGGCCTACGCCGATAAGGTCAATCGGGTCGGTATCCGGGCCGGCGAGCTTTTGAACTTGCCGCGCATGGAGCATCATTTTCGGACCCAGGCCAAGTTCTACAATGACATCTTTGCCGAAGCCTCGGTGCCAACGGTTGACATTGATTCCGAATGGGCCAGCATCAAGGGGGTTGCGGACAAGCTGGCGCCGCTGGTCGAGGACACGGTGCTGTCGATCAACCAGGCCGTGGGTCAGGGGTTGAAAGTCTTGTTCGAGGGTGCGCAGGGGATGTGGCTGGACGTTGATTTTGGCACCTACCCTTATGTTACCAGCAGCAACACCACCGCCGGCGCCGCCTGTACCGGCAGCGGTCTGGCGCCTTCGCGCATCGAGCATGTGGTGGGCGTGGCCAAAGCCTATTGCACACGGGTTGGCGAGGGGCCGTTTATGACCGAGCTGCACGATGAGGAAGGCAAACGCATGGCCAGCCTGGGCAACGAATTCGGGGCTACCACCGGGCGGCCGCGTCGCTGCGGCTGGTTTGACGCCGTGGCCACGCGCTACTCGGCGATGCTCAACGGAGTTGACCAACTGGCGCTGACCAAGCTGGATGTGCTCGACGATTTCGAGACGATCAAAGTCTGTGTCGCCTACGATTTGGATGGCCGGCGGCTTAGCGAGATGCCGATTGCGGTGGCCGACTATGCCCGGGTCAATCCGGTGTACCGGGAATTCCCGGGCTGGTGTCAGAAAACCAGCGACGCCACTTGCTGGGAGGAGCTGCCCGAACGCTGTCGCGAATACCTGCAAGCTCTGTCCGGACTGATCGAGGCGCCGCTGAAAATCGTCTCCGTCGGCCCGCGTCGGGATCAAACCTTTTTTGTCTGACCCGGGAGGGTCCGAGGCCTGTGAAGAAACCGTTGCCAAAACCCCTTCGGCACCTGGCTGTGATCATGGATGGCAACGGCCGCTGGGCCGAGCGCCGCGGCCTGTCGCGCATCGAGGGGCACCGCGCCGGCGCCGAGGCGGTGCGGCGCACGGTCGAAGGATGCCGGGAGCTGGGAATAACCTACCTGACTCTGTATGCGTTCAGCGACGAGAACTGGCAGCGACCAGCCGAGGAAGTGAAGCAGTTAATGCATCTGCTGCGCCAGTTCCTCAGACGCCGCCGCCAGGACTTGCACAAGCACCGTATTCGACTGCTGACCATAGGCGACCTGAGCCGGCTGCCCAAGGCGACGCGCGATGACTTGTCGGCGGCGGTGGAGGAAAGCCGGGAGTATGAGAACGGGGTCCTGGTATTGGCGCTGAGCTATGGCAGCCGCCAGGAAATCGTGCGGGCCGCCCGGCGCTTCGCCCACGAGGTGGCGGAGGGGCGGGCGGCGCCGGAAGATTTGACCACGGAAAACTTCGCGCACCACCTGGATACCGTCGGCATACCCGATCCGGATTTGATTATTCGTACCAGCGGCGAAATGCGCCTGAGTAATTTTCTTCTGTGGCAGGCATCCTACGCCGAACTATGGTTCACCGAAACCTTGTGGCCTGATTTCGGGCAGGAGGAGCTGCGAAAAGCGGTGGCCGACTTCCAAGGCCGGGAGCGGCGCTACGGCAGACGAGGCTGAAACAAGATGCTGCGAGATCGACTAATTCTGGGCATTTCCCTGGCTTTGCTTGCCCTGCTGCCCTTTGTATTGCCGGGCGGTGGCGGAGTTCTGTTTTTTCTGCTGCTGACCACGGCGGCTGTTGGCCTGCTGCTGGGAGAGCTGTTTTCCCTGTTCCATCGGGTCGGAATGATTGCCTACCCTCGGGCCAGCGTGGCCTTCGGCTGCGGCTGGATTGCCGCCGGCATAATGGCATTGCAACACCAGGACAGCATCCGTCTGCCGTACGAGTTCTGGTGGCTGGCTATGCCCGTGGTCTTTGTCCTGCTTTTCCTGCCGCTGTTCATGCAGGAGCCGATCAGGCGGATGGCCGTGCATAGGCTGTTTTCCTCCCTGGCCGGAGTTGTTTTCATAATCTTCACGCTCGGCCTGCTGCCGCTTGTCTATTTCTGGCCTTATTCCGAACCGGCAGTCAGCGGTCGCCTGCTGGCGCTGTATGTGATTTTGGCAACCAAAATGGGCGATGTCGGCGCCTATGCCGCAGGCGTGCTGACCGCCCGCCGGGCTGGCGGCAATCATAAGATGATGCCGTCGCTCAGCCCCGGCAAGAGCTGGGAGGGATTGCTGGGGGGGATCGGGGCGGCAGTGGGATCGGCGCTTCTCTTCGCCGGACCCCGGCAGGCGCTGTTCGGCAATGCATGGCTGCCGGCGATTGTGTTCGGTATGCTCTGCGCCGTCGTCGGCCTGGGCGGCGATCTTCTGGCATCACTGCTCAAGCGTGGTGCGGGTGTCAAGGATTCCGGACGGCTCCCGGGACTG
>SLNM01000080.1 GCA_007133055.1 Lentisphaeria bacterium | reverse complement strand
AGTGGGTGCGACGGTTCAGTCAGGAGTTTGATGCATGTTTTTCTTTCAATGGGATAGTGACTTTCAAGCGGGCGGACAACGTGCGGGTCGCTCTGGCGGCGGTGCCCGAACATCGGCTGCTTCTGGAAACCGACGCCCCCTACCTGGCGCCGGTGCCTTTTCGCGGCAAGCGCAATCAACCCGCCTGGCTGCCACGCATAGCCGAATGCGTGGCCGGACTGCGCGGATGCCCGATGGAACAGTTGGCCAGGCAAACCACCAACAACGCACGCCGCTTCTTTGGGGTGTGAATGCTGGAGATTTCGTGCCGGTCGCCGCTTACGAAAAAAACGTCTGCCGCTCTCGTCAACCGATATGACATATCAGGCGAAATTGCGGCGAAGCCGGAACAATTAACCTCACTTAGGCAACGAGAATTTTGGCTCTTTCTCAAAACGAATGGGTTGCTAATAGTTTTTTCTTAGATTTTGTGGGTAACAGCTTGGTTTCAGGTGTCAGGTTTCAGGTGTCAGGTTTCAGGTTTCAGGTTTCAGGAGAGAATAATGGCAGAAAGCACCTATATGGCAATAAAATTTATCTTTCCCGCGGAAGTTGGGTCAACTGCATGGCGGCGAACGTGAATGTGAGCAAAACAATGTGGGACAGCCTGTCATGAGCGATGATAAGACCATACGCGAGCCGGCCCGAAATTTATCGGTCGCCGCCCAATACGATGTTGTAGTGGCCGGCGGCGGCATTGCCGGCGCGGCGGCGGCGGTGGCGGCCGCCCGCCGAGGTGTCTCGGTCTGCCTGCTGGAGAAGGAATCCGCTCTCGGCGGCCTGGCCACCCTGGGCAACGTAACCGTTTGGCTGCCCATATGTGATGGCATGGGGCATCAGGTTGTCGGCGGTATCGGCGAAGAGATGCTGCGACTTTCGGTTCGCGACCTGGAGCAGGACAACCGAGAAGCACGGTTTGCCAAGGTGCCCGCTTGCTGGGAACCCGGAGGGGACTTCGAGCACAGAAAAAAAACCAGGTTTCGGGTAAATTTCAACCCCGGCTCCTACCTGCTGGCCCTCGAGGAATGGTTGCAGGAGGCGGGAGTCAGTCTCTGGTATGATACCAGGCTGTGCGCTGTACGGCGGCAGGGAGAACACCTTACTCATGCCATAGTCGAAAACAAGAGCGGTCGCCTGGCCGTCGCCGGCAAGTTCTTTCTGGATACCACCGGCGATGCCGATCTTTGTCATCTGGCCGGAGAACAAACTGAAACGCTGGACTCGAACGTTGTGTGCAGTTGGTTTTATTATGTGCTCGACGGCCGCCTGCATCTGCAGCCTTTCTCCAATCCCTACAGCCCGCAAATGACCAGGGCGGGCGGGGTCGGACCCTTTTTCCGGGGCGACGATGGCGAGCAGGTTTCACAGATGATACTGGGCAGCCGCGAGTTGCTGCGCCGGCAGTGGCGGCGGATACAGCAGCAGCACCCTGATTCGGAAGTGCAACCCTTCGCCCCTCCGACCATTGCCTGCTTCCGCGCCACTCGCCGCCTGGTCGGTCGTTTTTCTCTGGCCCGGCAGCATCGGCATCAATGGTTCGAAGACACCGTCGCACTGACCGGCGACTGGCGGCGGTGCGGACCGGTTTACGCCATCCCCTGGCGTGCGCTTTGCGGAGTGCGCAATCGCAACCTGGCGGTGGCCGGGCGCTGTTTTTCCGTCGATACATCGATTTGGGATTGCACCCGGGCAATCCCCACCTGTGCGGTCACCGGCGAGGCGGTCGGCGCCGGCGCCGCTCTGGCGACCATAGTCGGAGCGACAGACCTTCCCGATCTGCCGGTTGGGAGATTGCAGCAAGATTTGCGGGATCATGACGGCATCCTTGACCCCCGCCGGGTAACCAAGGCGGACAGCCAGCCTGATTAATTCATGAACTTCGTAGCGAGAGGTGCCAGTGTGCGCGAGATCAACAGCTTGCGGCCGTAAACCGGTCGCGGCGTACTGGACGTACGGCAATGATCGGTGTCGGCTGCAAGTTGTTGAGATTGCGTGCAATGGTGCCTCGCAGTAGATGTCTCATGAATTATTCAGGCTAGCTTTAATTTATGTCATAGGAATTCGCTTCCTTTCGGACTCTGTTACATTCACCAGTCGTTATGCTAAAAGCCACGTTTCAATGTTTTCGCGGGATCGGTGCCGACGCCGAACAAAAGATGTGGCGGCGTGGCTGCCTGGACTGGCGCGAGTTCCGCCGTGGCGGCGCCTGTTTCCTGCCGGAGCGTAAGCGGGAACTGATCGAAATGCAGTTGGCCGCCGCGGAAAGTGCTCTGGCGGCAGGGATGCCCGACTGGTTTCTGACCCGACTGGACAGCGCCGCCAAACTGCGGGTCCTGCACGATTTCGGCGAGCGGGCGCTTTTTCTCGATATCGAAACCACCGGCCTCGGCCCGTATGCCGAAGTCACCTCGGTAGCAACCTGGCGCGATGGAGTTGCCAAATGTTTTGTGCGCGGCTTCAATCTCGAGCTGTTGCTGGCCGAGCTGGCAACCGCCGATTTGCTGGTCACCTTTAACGGAAAGCGTTTCGACCTGCCCTTCTTACGCCGCGAGTTTGGTCTCGATCTGATGCAGCCGCATCTCGACCTGATGTATCCTCTGCGCAGTCTGGGCTATCGGGGCGGACTCAAGGTTTGCGAGAGGCGCCTGGGCTTTCGCCGCGCCCATTCCGAGGGCGCCGACGGCCTGGAGGCGGTGCGACTGTGGTACGCGTGGAGATCGCGCCAGAACGCGGATGCTCTCCGCCGTCTGATCGC
Organism: Lentisphaeria bacterium; assembly: GCA_007133055.1. GTDB lineage: Bacteria > Verrucomicrobiota > Lentisphaeria > Oligosphaerales > PUNB01 > SLNM01. Next base: position 463 of record SLNM01000080.1, on the reverse strand, counting down.
CTATAATGTGGAGGACACCTATTGTTTGGCCTGGCTGGCGGCCCGGCTCGCGTCGTATGCGATGCCAGGCTATCCACTGGCCTGTTGCCGCCCCAGTCCGCCGCCGCCCGACCTGCCGGAGATTCTCGGTTGTTTTAATCTGGAATAGATGCTCTGGCCCGCCTTGACCCTCGATATAGTCAAATTAGACGACTGACCAGCATTGACCGCCCGATCCCTCCCCCAGAGGTGGAGGGGAGTTGGAGCATTCGGTACGATGGGAGGCGTAGGGTTTGCCGTACTGCAGCCCCTGGGTCGCGTTTCAATTCCACTTCGGTACGATGGGAGGGCGGCTGTCAGCCAATAATGGCTGACCGCGGTGACTGGTTTCAATTCCACTTCGGTACGATGGGAGGTGTCCCACTGGTCTTCGGCCAGACCAATGGCATCCTGTTTCAATTCCACTTCGGTACGATGGGAGGGT
>SLNM01000220.1 GCA_007133055.1 Lentisphaeria bacterium | reverse complement strand
TCTTACCTTGGATTTGGATATTCCGTGTTGGCTGTTGGATATTGAAACTGGTTGTATGTATCAAGTTACGCAATACTATGAAAACAGGGCGTTCCATTTGCGCTTAAAAGTGAGTTCTGGCGAACCATCCCCCCGGGGATGTTGTCTGCCCCAAAGGGGCGCAGCGCCGTTGGCGCAGGGGCTGCAGTTGAAGGCGCAAAATGGAACGCCCTGGAGCCGTCCGGCCTCGGGCGGTGTTAACGGCGGAGACCCGCCGTCTCCAAAAGCGACGATTGCGGATTAGGGTTATTCGCCCTAATCTTGATCATTTTGATCACTATCCGGAATTGTCAGTTTGGTGCCAGCCGCTGTGGAGTGCGGCGAGATTTCCAACCCTCCTATTCCTCCTGCAAATCAACGGTTTCGCAGCCGCGGACGATGCCCATCCGGCTCAGAGGCGGTCCAGTCAGCTCGCTGACGAAAACACAGAGCAGAACGATGTTCAGCATATTGACCAGCATGTTGTCCAGTTCCGGCTGATTGATCCGACTGATGATCGGGCTGGACTGGATCAGCAGGATCAATCCCAGAGCGACACCGCCCTGGGGCAGCATGCACCAGCCCAGATTTTCCCGGAACGGCCTGCCCACGCCACTGATCCGGCAGCCAAGATAGACCCCGGAATACTTGCCCAGACTGCGGAAGACAATATAAACCCCGCCCAGCAGCAGAATCCCCGGTTGCATGATGATCCGGTAGTCCAGTTCGGTGCCGGCAATGACAAAGAAAAGAGCGTAGACCGGCGGGGTCAGTGGTTCGAGTGTACGGAGAATTCGATGGTTGCGGGGCGACATGTTGATCAGCACGCTGCCGGCCGCCAGATTGGTCAGCAGGGGCGACAGATTGCTGACGATGGCCAGGGCGGTGGTGATGAAAACAATCCCCACTGTAATCAGCATGATTTCATTGTGTCCGTGTTTCAGCCAGGTCATTCTGGACAGAACATATCCGGCCACTGCTCCAAGCAGAAGCGACAGCCCAATTTCCCGCAATGCCCATAGTGATTGGCTGAGCGCCATCGACTCTTCGACTACGCCGCCATAAAGCAGGCGTGAGACAAAGGCGAACATCAGGGAAAAAGCAATTACGCAGATGGCATCATCCAGTGCCACCATACTGAACAGGTAGTCGACAAATCGGCCGCGGGCCCGCAGGTACTGCACTTCCGCCACCGTCGCCGCCGGCTCGGTGGCGGTGGCGATGACAGCCAGCAGCAGGGCAAAGGGAAGGCCGAGTCCGAACAGCCACAGCATGGTGGAAACCAGGGTGAAAACGACGACGATTTGAACCAAGGTCACAATGGTCACCTGCCGCCCAATACGGCGCAGCTTGGTGGCGGAGAACTCGGCGCCGATGGTCAGAGCGACCAGGCTAAGAGCAATTTCGGTGATAATTTTGAAGGATTCGTGCATCCCTTGCGGGAACACCCCGGTAATCGAGTGGCTCATCAGCAGGCCGGCAATGATATAGCCGCTGATGGTCGGAAGGCGCAGTCTCCTAGCCAGCTTACTGATCAGGTAGCCGACAAACAGCATTACCCCGATGGTGAACATCGGGTGGTCACCGAGCAATTCCTTTAAATCCTGGAGTGTCTGCATATTCCGGATCGTGGTCAGTTTTCGGAAAATCGTCGGTCAATGACTCTCTGCGCCTTGCCGGTGAACCTTTCCAGGGTTTGCGGCTTGATTAATTCAACCCGGGTGCGGATGCCGGTGACGGCGTGAATCTCGCGGGCGATCCAAGCATTCCACTGCGTCCCAAACCTGGTTTTCGAGGTTGCTTTTGAACGCCATCTCAATTTACGTCCTGGAACAGCTCGACACTGTCGACTAAGTTGATATGGGAGTCCTTAAGCTTTGCCAGTGCTCGCTCAATGTCGTCAAAGCGAAAAACCAGTACCGCCTGATCGCCGCGCGGGGCGGTGAACGCATAGGTGTACTCGATGTTCAACCCCTCCTGTTCGAAAAACTCCAAAAGCTCAAGCATACCTCCCGGCTCATGGCGCGCCCCGACCGCCAGGACCTCGGTTACGTTGACCACGCAGTCGGCCGCCTCCAGAACTTGCCTGGCCCGCCGCCAGTCCTTGACAATCAGACGCAGTATGCCGAACTGCTCGGTGTCGGCCAGCGAAAGAGTGAGAATGTTGATCCCCGCTTCGGCCAGGGCACGACAGGGTGCCGCCAGTTGGCCGGGGCGATTCTCGACAAACAAGGAAAGTTGCTGAAGCTTCATGCGTAACTCCTTTCGTCATGAACTAGGCAATTGCGAAATGTGCGAATCGAGCCGATCGTAGGTTGGGAGTCTGTCCCGACCAGGCTCGATTCGCATGGGCGAGACGGATTCACGCCCTACGAAATCTGCATTTCGCAATTCTCTGGCCACGTACAGCTAGTCGGCGCTGCCCGTTGGCGAGATGTCCGGCATGATTTTGGTTTGACCGGTAAGTTGGCCGGACACTTCGCTTAGCGGTGTCTTGACGTTGAAGCGCCGGTAGTATTCGGTATACTCGCGCAGCGCCAGGTCGTAGCGCCGACGGTCATCCTCCGTCAGTTTTTCGATTCTATCCTCTGAATCCTGGGCGATGATCGGGTCCCCGAACTTGAGCAAGTCCTCGATGCAGTCAAGGATATTCATTTCCCCGCCGCTGAAAACATCGTTGGCCGATTGCATCTGAGTCACGACATATTGGTTGAGCACGCCGGCCAGCTCGCGTGATTCCTGGTTCAGTTTCATTTCGTGCCGGATCAGTGCTTCGACCGCGTTGATGGTGTCGCGCAGCAGTTGCAGATAGTGCATGACGGCGGAGCTGGTCTGCAACTGGGAGCGGCGTGTGCACATGATGGCCTCATCCAGCAGTATGCCGCAGAGCAGATACAGCTTGCGCCGTGTCTTCTTCTGGCGAGTCAGCATTTTTCGACGTAGAATGTCGATGACACACTGATGGGCGGCGTTGCGGCGGGCGGTGAAAACGGCGATATTCATTTCAACCAGGGTCTGCCGATGCACCCGCGGCGGCCGAAACTGGCCTTGGTAGACCGATTCGCCCGAGGTACCCGATGACGCGCTGCCAGTCGGCGATGCGGCGCGTTCATCTTGTTTTGAGGAGGAAATGCCCATGGGTTGTGCTTTCAGGGTTGAACAAAGCATGTTCGAATTAATTGTGCCTTAAGATATTGCCGGCGGTTCCATTTTTCCACCACGCTCCAGGAGTTGCCCGGTAAGTCGACTAGTGG
>SLNM01000368.1 GCA_007133055.1 Lentisphaeria bacterium | reverse complement strand
TCGATTCGCCTATTTCGCAATTCTCTGTATCCACCGACTTGCGCCCGAGTTTAAATATCTGTCTCCGCCACCAGCGGTCTTGCCCTGTAGGTCGGCTATCCGAGCCGCCCACCACCCGCCACCACGGGGTTCATCCCCGCGGAGCCAATGTTTTATAGCGCCAAAGGGGCGGAATCATCGTAGCCCAGGGTTAAGCGACGCGCAACCCTGGGTCCGACCCGAAATGTTATTGAATTCAAGCATCTTTTCCGGGATGTTTCGGGTGCGATTTGTCGAGTCGATAGTGCATCTTGTTTTCGGCCATGCGCAGAGTGTGCCTGCGTTCAGGCAGGTATTGGCAGGGGTTTCTGGCGGCGGCTTTTTGAGGGTCGAGTCGGTGCGCCAGTTGGGAGATTGTCTGATTGGGGTCTCGCAGAATTTCACATTCCCAGATGACCAAGACTTGCCAGCCTGCATTTTTCAGCCGCTTTTGGTTATCCTGGTCACGCTCTGTGTTTCGGGAGAATTTATTCTGCCAGAAGGCTGTGCGGGTTTTAGGCATGGTGGCCATGGCGCAGCCCGGGTGGCGATGCCAGAAGCAGCCGTGGACAAAGATGGCGGTGCGATATTTGGGCAAGACCAAGTCCGGCCTGCCAGGCAACTTATGGTTGCGCAGGCTGAAGCGGTATCCGCAGCGGTGCAGGAGCGATCGGACAATCAGCTCCGGCTTGGTATGCTCGGAGCGAATCCGGCTCATCACCCAGCTACGCTTGTTTGGAGTGTATGAATCGACCACAATCACAACCGTCCCTGCTGATCTTACGCACACTGGCGCATCTCGTGGCGAAGTTCATGAATTAATCAGGCTAACGTTTCTGGTTCCATTCGGCGGAGTCATACTGGGTTTTGGCCAGGGGCATTGCCAAGTCGATGATTTCGGCAGCCTCGGTGAACTCAAGGAATGCGATGCCCAGGCTGTCGCGAAACCCGTTGATCAGCGCCTGGGCGAGAGTTTTTCGGGTTTCGGGCAGGGGTGCGTCAAAGTGAATGCTGCCCTGGTGGAGGATGCCGTTTGCGGTTCGTCTCTGGGCGCTGCCGGCGATTTTTCGTCCATTGGCCAGCAGGTCATATCTGGTGGGGTTATCGAAGCAGACCATGGCGGCTCGGTCGGTTGAGCCTGGGATTTGCTGGTCTGCCAAGGTGCTGCCAATTTTGGCTTGGCGCAGTCCCTCTCGGACCGCCTGGTTAATAACGCGATAGCTTTCATTTCGGTCGAGTTTACTGATCGGGTGGCTGGCCGGAATGATTACACTATATGTAAAGTCATGGTCGTGGTAAACCAGTCCGCCCCCGGTCGGTCGGCGCACCAGGGTGAAGCCGGGGCGTGCGGTCAACTGATGTTTCTGAGTGTAGCCAATGGATACGGCAGGTCGATCCCAGCCATAAAAGCGGAGCAGCGGCAATCCCTGGTGCGGGGTCATTTGCAGCAGCGTTTGATCAATCGCCATGTTCAAGGCGGGGGGGTGCTCCCGGTCCTGCCATAGCCACCATGACGGGGGCGGGGTGGGTGGTTTGGTTTGTCGCATTTGCTCGGTTTAGTTTCTTTTGAATGATTAAGCCGGTCGGCGCGTACGCCGCCCGGCCTGACCAGCGACCAGAAGAAGCCAGCAACAGACCGTCTTCGCATGAATTAATCAGGCTGGAGTCTTGGATCACACTTCGGTCCATGCACCCTGCTGTTTGGAGCTGTTCACTGCGGCGGCGACAAACCGCATGCCCGCCACACCGGTTCGGACATCGGGATGGGGGTAGGGCGCGGGAGTGTTTTCACCGCGATTCCGGCGCAATTGTCTTTCCATGGTGCAATGCAGATTGGCCAGCGCTTCGAAGAAGTCTTCGTGATGGCCGGCCGGCACCCGCAAATAAGATGCCACAGATTCAGGCCAGAAGTCAAAATTGGCGCCGAGCCAGTAAGTTTGATCGCAATTTCCCTGTCGCAGCAGCAATTTTTCCGCTCTTTCCTGGTGCCATTCCAGGGAGCCCTTAGAGCCGAACAGGCGGAATCCATTGTCGTTTTTATAACCGACCGCAATTTGGGTGGCCCAGATCAGGGCGGTGGCGCCGTTGCTCATTTGAGCGAGCACGTTGAAATCATCGTCGAGCAGGCGTCCTTGGACAAAAGAATTCAGCCGTGCCGACACATTTTTCACTTCCAGCCCTGAAGTCCAGGTAGCGGCGACCATGGCATGGGTGCCGATGTCGCCGCCGCAGTTGGAGAGGCCGGCTTTTTGCGGATCGGTGCGCCAGCCAGCCTGTTGCACGCCGGCATCCTCCAGCTTGTCGGCCAGCCAGCCTTGGTTGTACCATGATTCGATCTTGCGAATCTCGCCGATTTCGCCTGTCGCCACCAATTCGCGGGCATACATCATCATGGGATGGCCGGTATAGGTATGAGCGAGAACAAACGGCGTATTTTTCTGCTCGACCAGCCGGGCCAGCTCCTCCGCCTCGTCTACAGTCATGGTCATGGGCTTTTCACAAACCACCGGGATGCCCGCTTCGATGCAGGCTTTGGCCGGCTTGAAGTGCTGATGGTTGGGCGTGACAATGGTTACATAGTCGATCTGCAATCGCCCTTGCTGGATGTCTTCGATCATCGACGGATAGTCGGGATATCCTCTGATCCCCCAGTCCGCCGCCGCCTGCATTGCCGCTTCGGGTTGCGAGCGCAGAGCGCCCGCGACGACTTCGCGAGTATCATCGAAAGCAATTGCCCGACGGTGAACAGCGCCAAAGAAGCTGCCTTCTCCGCCACCGCCAATCATAGCCACCTGCAGTTTTTTCATCTTTCATACTCCTTAATCGCATGGTTCGAACGCACTTTTATCGGCACCGCACTCCGGACAGACCCAATCTTCCGGCAAGTCGTCAAACGCGGTTCCTGGTTCAATTCCACCGTCCGGATCACCTTTTTCAGGGTCATAGATGTAACCGCAGGGAATGCATTCATACTTTTGCATAGTACTTTTTCCTTTTTTTTTGCCTTTATAACATAACAATCATTATGAGAGTCACAACCATCAAGCAGTCGGCATTTCATCCTTGATGCTTTCAGCCAACTGCTGGGATTGCCGATGGGTATGCACTTTTTCCAAATGTTTGCGCAACTGTCTGTGCAGCTTGTCATAAATCTGGTCGGTTGACTGATACATATCCCGGGTTCGCGCCTTGGCTTCAAGGTCGATATTTTTACCGGTGATATGCGCCTCCGCCAAATGCCATGATCGTTCCATGGCGAAGACTAGTCTCAGGGTTGTAAGTTTATGGTATTCCTCGG
>SLNM01000325.1 GCA_007133055.1 Lentisphaeria bacterium | reverse complement strand
TTGAAACAAGCTACCCACTCAAGTTTAAAAGGAACCGAATAAAACAAGGTGCATACTATGAACGAGTTAAAGCAGCGAGAAGGAGTGTTGGTCCGGCCCGAGCAACGCTTGTCGCAGGCGCAGATTGAAGTGATCGACGGCATCTCCCGGGAGCTGCTGGAAAATCCGGGAATCTTCTGCTACAACCAAAAAGCGGTCGAAATTTTCCGCGCGGCCGGAGCCAGGATCGAGGACGCCGACGACTGCCGGAGAGTGCGCATTCCCTCGTCCCTGCTGGACCAGGCGCTGGCTTCGGCGCCCTCCCGCATAGTTCTCGGCGCCCGCGATCCCGAACAGCGTCTGATTCTCGACGCCTGCGAGCCGCGGGTCCGCTTCGGCAGCGGTTCGGAAACCAATTTCTGGTTGGATGTCAACCTCGATTCGGAATCGCCCAGGTTCAAGCGCATCACCGGCAGCATTGACCTGCTGACCAAGGCGGCTCATTTATGCGAGCATCTGGAAAACCTCGACTTCTTCATTCGATGCGTCAACATCCAGGATGACGGGGTGACGGCCGAGAACAAGGATGTCAACAAGTTTCTGGCCAGCCTGAACAACATTGGTCGGCATGTGCAGGCCGGGCTGACGTCGCTGGCGGCGCTCGACGATGTCCTGCGACTGGGCCGGATAATTGCCGGCGGCGACCGGGCTTTCGAGGGAAACCCGGTTCTCTCTTTCATCACTTGCGTGATCAAAAGCCCTTTTCAGATGGTCGACGACACCACGGAAACCATGATTGAAATCGCCCGGCGCGGGGTGCCGGTGGTCATTTCCAGTTGTCCGATGGGCGGGGCGACCGGACCGTTCGACGAGTTTGGCATGGTGGCTCAGATCAATGCCGAGCTGCTGGCCGGTGTGGCGCTCAACCAACTGGCCGCGCCCGGCGCGCCGGTGCTCTATGGCGCAGTGCCGGTGCGCACCCGGCTGGACAACCTGAACGACCTCTACGGCGCCCCGGAATTTGTCCACTATAATATTGACTGCGCGCAAATGGCCCGTCATTATATGCTGCCCTGCTACTCGACAGCCGGGGTGGCCGACACCCCCGAGCCGGGTATCCAGGCGACGGCCGAGAAGATGATTACCCTGCTCAATGTTCCTCGCAACGGCGCCCAGTATATCCATTATGCCTTCGGTCTGCTGGAGCGCACCAATGTCTTCTGCCCGGAGCAGGCGGTGATGGACAATGCGCATATTGGCATTGTCAAAAACATTCTGCGCGACACCCCGGTGACCGCGGACGGTCGCAACCAGGTTCTTGCCACTATTCGGGAGGTGATGGAGACTCCCCACAAGACCTACATTTACAACCTGCCGCTGCCCACCGAGAACGAAGATATCTATGTCTGCTACCCGCTCGAGGACCCCGAGGGAGGGGCGCTGCGGGCGGCTCAGAAGCGGCGGCATGAAATAATGCAGCGGCCGCGCAACACGCTGCCGAAGGAAACCATCGCGCAATTACAGTCGGAAATACCGGGAATTCTGCCGGCTGCTCTGAAATAATCGGGCCAGGAGAATGACAATGAGCAAAACCAACGGACAGGAACAGATGCCGGCCTACAGCGAGGCGGTCAGCAGTGGCATGTACGCCAAGCGCTCGGGGCTACTCGGTAAATATGACAATGTACGCAAGTTCTGGGAGGATGAAAACACCCGCCTTTTCCTGCGCCCCTACTTGCAGGAGGCAATCGAACGCGCCAGGCATCAGATGCGCCGCCTGCGGATAATCGATCTGGGATGCGGCAGCGCCGACGGCTATGAGCTGCTCAGCGGCATTCGCTACCGCGATGCCGACCTGCACCAGGTCGAGGTGGAAATGCTCTCCCCCGACGTACTGGGATTGTACAAGGGGGTGGACCTGAACCAGGACCTGCTGGACCAGGCGCGGGGAATCTATGGTGACAATCCCAAGCTGGTTTTTCAGCAGGTCGATTTCACCCAGGGTTTCCTGGCCAAGGACCAGGACGGACCCTATGACCTATACTTCACTTCATTCGGCACTTTCTCCCACCACAACGACGACGAAACCGCGATTCAACTGCTGTGCGACATCGCCGAGGGTTCCCGCGGTCCGACCTTGGTGGTCTGCGACTGGCTCGGTCGTTATTCCTATGAATGGCAGAGTTTGTGGACCGAGCAGCCAGAGCAACTGAAAAACATGGACTACGTGGTCTCCTACATCTACAATCAGGAGGAACGGGCAAGGAAACGCGACAGCCTGCAGCACCTGACCCTGCGCCTGATGAGCCGGGAGGAGGCGGAACACATTATTGGCGAAGCCAGCCGTCGCTCGGGAGCGAAGATGCAGGTTCGGGGCTTTTTCGACCGCTCGATTTTCACCGGCCGCCACATGGACACCGGCGAGTACAACCCCCAGGCCAAACCGTTGCGCCAGGCAGTCAACGCCATCCATGAAACCAACCACCGGGCCAATCTCGAAGAATTGATCGTCGACTATGTTCCCAAGCCCGGTTTCCCCTTTCTCAACGACTACTACGAGGGATTGCAGATGGCCTGGAACACGCTGGTCAAGTACGTCATTGAACTGCTCGATTCCTATGACGAACAGAACCGGGTTTTCCGGTACGAGCCGTCCCCGGTCCCCGCCACCTATCCCCGGCAGTTGCGGGAGATGATGAAGCGTATGCGAATGATTGTCGAGTCAGTAGGTTGGCTGGGTAACGGGCTGCCGCGGGAAAACATCATCGAGCCTCAGCTCGGCTATGCGCTGCGCTATCTGATGAACACCATGCAGCAGGCCCAGGGCTGCGGCCACGGCCTGGTCGGCGTGGTGGAAATCCAGGGCAGAGAGAAACCAATGCGTCAGTGATCGGCTGGAAGGTGCGTGCCGGCTGACGAGAGCGGATAACGAGTACCTCGAATCGTCTGCCGTTCGCGCGTGCCATACGGATAATAATTTTGGGTTCCTTCTCAGCTGTTACTTACAAAATCTAAGAAAACTATTAACTACCCACTCGTTTTGAGAAAGAGCCTAATTTTGCAGAAGTCAATCTATTTCAGGACGGGACAGGAATTGCATTGATTGTCTTTGAACATTTGAACAAGGTCTTTGCCAGCGGGGTGGAGGCAGTGCGCGACCTCTGCCTGGAAGTGGAGGAGGGCGAAACCCTGGTCTTGCTCGGAACCAGCGGCAGCGGCAAAACCACCACCATGAAAATGGTCAACCGTTTGATCGAACCGAGCGGCGGACGGATCCTGGTCGACGGCCGCAACATTCTCGACGAGGAGCCGGTCCAGTTGCGCCGACGAATCGGCTATG
>SLNM01000191.1 GCA_007133055.1 Lentisphaeria bacterium | reverse complement strand
CGGCGGCCCGCGTCGGCCGGAGCGTCGGCGTATTGAACTGAGGTCGGACGGCGGCCGTCCAAGTATTTTCCTTCTGTCCGGAAAGTGGCGACCTCGATATCAACCTTTTCCGGGGCGCGCACAATGATCACCCCGAAAGCCTCTCCTACCGCCCAGCTATTGGGAAACAAACTCCGCACCGCCGCCGGCGGTGCATCGGTTGCCACATCGACATCATGGACTGCCCGGCCTAGCAGCCGGTCGCGCACCGCCCCGCCCACGCGGTAGGCCTTGAACCCGTATTCCCGTAAACCATCGATAATATTGTCGGCGGCTCGCTCCGCCCTGGTCAGCGGCGGCAGATGCAATCCTGTCTGAGTAGGAGAGGAAGGGGCCGTCTGGTTGCCTGTTGACTTGACGATGTCTGAAGAAATCATAGCCGAATTCGCATGAATTAATCAGGCTGATGTGGAATTGGAAGCATGAACTATAACTGACCAAACAATAAAAGCCATTGACGCAATGCGTCAGTCAAAGGTGCAGCGCTTGAAACAAGCAATAGAAAAACGATTGCGGGGGACGATTAAGGGCGACGAAAAAGGTGTCAGCATCTTTCGGAATACATGGCAACGGAGGCGGCTGTTCCGTCCACTCCAAGGTGATGGCAGTGGATGGTGTTGATTTCTCCGGGCCTGGTGGTGCGGCAGCAATTAATAATATGTGAAGACTGGGGCAGGGGGGTGGCGTAGAATTTTTGCTGCTGCACGCATAGGGCGGCGACTGCGCACTGCCAGGCCAGGCCTGTGGACATAGTGCCAAAGAGAGGCGAGTAATTAGCCACCACACCCGTCTGCGGCAGGAGCCTCAGATAGTCGGTTTCATCGCGCCCCAGGCCGTTGGCGTCAAGGATGGTAAGATCGGGCCCGATGCCTGTGGCAGGGAGTCCGGGGTGGATCAATGAAAGCGGCGACGGCGACGATGTCCGGTTTTTCTCCGGTCGTGCCAGCAGGAAGAACAGAGCGCCCTCTCCCGGTACTGCCAAAGGTTCGGGGGCAAAGGCCAAGGGGCGCATTCTGCCGTCGTCGGGAATGCGCAGAAGCCGGCCGCAGGTGTGCATCATCACTTGCCCCAGCTCTTCGACCACGCCCAGCAGGACGGCATCGACCTGTTCTTCAGACAGCCAGTTCCGAGCCACCTGCAACGCCTGCGGGAAGGCAAATTCAAAGTCGGTCAGGGTCTGTACAGGGCCGCTTATCTGCCATGCCTCGGCGATGTAGGAGGCGGCGGCATTGTGGACGGAATGGGAAAAGGCGGTGGGCGAAACCGCCGTGTCGCCGTAGTCAAGGATACCGTCAAGAAATTCAAAAGTCCGAACGTGCGGTCCGAGTCCGGTCGCCACCACGATACCGAGCCGTCGAGGGTCGAACTTGCCACTGTTATTCAAGGTGTCGTGAGCCGCCAGCGCCGCCAGCTTGCAGAAACGGTCGGCCCGTCGCATTTGTTTCAGGGCGCTTCGGTCGACCAGCCACTCCGGCGCTACTGCGTAGCCTTTGACTGATTTCCGCAGTCCCGGCACTTTCTGTTCGGTCGGTGGCTGCCATCCTCGCAGCACTGCCTGCTCCAGGTTTTCAATGCCGCGTCCGCAGCTGCCGACCAAGCCGATACTCCGAATCGCCATGCCGGGTTCATCGCGGCGCCGATGCGAACTGGTTCTGCCAACAGGGGCGGGGGGTGATTTTTGGCGGCGTAGAACCAGGGCGGCGTTGTTGCCGCCGAAGGCCAGGGAGGTGGAGATGGCGGCATCCCCGGCGACAGTACTGGTTTCAGTCAGCGGGGCGATGTGAATATCGGGGTCAGGTTCCGCAAATCCGGCATTGGCGGGCAGCCATCCTTCGCGCAGGGCGAGGGCGGTGAATACCGCTTCCAGTCCGCCGGCCGCCCCCAGGGTATGGCCGGTATAGCCCTTGGTCGAAACAAATGGCAGATGGCCGCCGAAAACGCGTTCGAGAACCGCGCCTTCGATACGGTCGTTGTCCGGGGTGGCGGTGCCATGGGCATTGGCGAAGGCGATGTCGGCGGGGTTCATGCCTGCCTGTTTCAGGCTGGCTGCGATGGCCTGCTCCAACCCTCGTCCCTGGGGATGCGGGGCGGTCAGGTGATAGGCGTCGCAGGCGGCGCCGTAGCCGACAACCATCAGCTCCGCCTGTCGGCCCCGCCGGCGAGCCGAGTCGATGGTTTCCAGCATCAGCACGCCCGCTCCTTCGCCCAGGTTCAAGCCGCGACGGTTGCGGTCGAATGGCCGGCATTGCTGATCGCTCATCACGCCCAGTGAGTGGAACCCGCAAAATGGCACGAGATTTAGTTCGTCGGCGCCGCCGGCGATGGCCGCGTCGCAGAGCCCGGCCCGCAGCCAGCTCATAGCCAGGCCAATGGCCTCGGTGCCGGACGAGCAGGCATTGACCACCGTGGTGCGCGGGCCGTTGGCGCCGGCAGCGCGGGCGACCACTTCGGCCAGGTTGCCGCGCAGATAGTCTATCACTGGTTGCATGGGAGGGCGGCCTGTGCGTCGGAACTGATCATAGAACGGCAGATTATTGAGCTGACTGGCTACCGTGGTGCCCAGGCAGACACCAAGGCGGAAGCCGGGTTTCAAATGTGGGTTGCCGGCCTCGGTCAGCGCCTCGTTTGCAGCTCTGATTGCCAGCAGACAGGTGCGGGAAAGGCTAGGGGCGGCATTGTCCTGGCATCGGTTCGGTCGCCCCAGTGCGGTTGCGGCGGCCGTGGAGCCGGTGTGCCCAGATAGTTCGGTTGGCTGTTCTCCGGACGGTGCGGATGATGGGGTGTCGGCAAAGCTGGTTTGAACCTGAAAAACCGGACAGGTAAGAGTTGTGGGAAAAAGCTCGACCGGTCCGGGACTGCCAACGCCGCCGCGCAGGGTGGCCGCAACCGACCTGACCCCGTCACCGGCGCCGCAGACCACACCCAACCCTGAAATGCAGACCGGTGCAAGCGTCATAAGAAAAAAATGGTTCCTTCTCAAATTGAGTGGGTAGCTTGTTTCAATTCACATTCAGAAATGATGCATTGCTCGTGACAGAGTTCAGGTGTCGGGTTTCAGGTTTCAGGTTTCAGGTTTCAGGTTTCAGGTTTCAGGTTTCAGGTTTCTGGGTTCTGGGTTCTGGTACACATCACAAGCATCCCATGGGATGGCAAAGATATCCGGAGCCGGCACGCACGGCTGCATTGGCTGATAACCGTCCGCCGTAATCGTCGCTTATGGAGACGGCGGGCCCCGCCGTTAATCACCGTCCGAGGCCGGACGGCTCCAGGAAGCAATGAACCCCCCGCGAACCGCCGGTAACACGG
>SLNM01000329.1 GCA_007133055.1 Lentisphaeria bacterium | reverse complement strand
GTGCTATATTGAGACATCTTTTGAAAGGAAAGCGTTTTTTCGACGCTCGGGACAGTTGACTTAAAACAGTATCAGGGGTGTTCCCCGCCTTCCTTTCTCAAAGAAAACCCGCCGCCAGGCGGGCTCCCGAGCGCAGCGAGGGTACCCTTGAACGCGGGGCGCGGCACGACACGGTTTTACACCGTCCGCCAGAGTCGGCAAAAGCATTATTTAACCGGTTAAAGAAAAAACACACAAATAGGGATGGTCGTTATGCGTAAGTTCAATGGACACAAATCTTTTTGGTTGGCAATGGTGATAGTATTTCCCTTCGTTTCCCTTTGCCCGGCTTTCGGACAGTCCAACCCGGCCACCAACCTGCTGGTCAACGGCGATTTCTCGGCCAGCGAAGGCGGCTGGCCCAGCGGCTGGCGGATACCTCGCTCCGAGTATACCAGCCTGGAGCGGGAAGGCGATACTGATTTCGTTCGTTTTACCGCCGCCGAAGAAGGGCGCTACTGGATTATGCAGCGGCTGACCATTCAGCCCGGCTGGGAAAGTCTCAACATGTCAATGCGCGTCCGGGCGTCGCGACTGGACTTGGCCGACAGCCCGCAGGCAGGTGTGCTGCTGCGCTATGTCTGGCGCAACGCCCTGGGCCGCGACTTGGGAATTGGTTCGGAGCGTATCCAACTGCGCCAACCCAGCCGAGACTGGCGAACATTGCACATCGAGGTCGAGATTCCGGAGGACGCGGCCGAGATGGTTCTGACCCCCGGTCTGTTCATGGGCAGCGGTATGGTTGATATCGACCATGTCATGGTCACAGTGGCGCGCGGCGACCAAGGATTGGCGGCGGCACAGGCGCCGGGGGCGCTGTGGGGCCGGGAGAAGCTGGAGACTCAGACCGAACTGCGCGGCAAAATTTGCCTTAACGGCTACTGGCAGTTCATGCCGGGAACAGGCATGGGCGGACCGGACCCCGATTCTTCCTGGGGCTTCCTGCGGGTGCCCGGCAGTTGGGGACAGGCCACCGGCACGATTCGGGAGATCGCCGAATTCGGCGCCGGCCCCGCTTGGGAAGGCTTTGCCGGGGACGACCGCGAGATGGCGGCCAGGGTTTGGTATCGCCGTCGAATCCAGATTCCTGCCCAATGGCAGGGTCGGGCCGTGCTGCTGGATTTGGGCCGGGTCGCTACCGACGCCCGGGTTTACGTCAACGGTCGATACTGCGGCGAAATCAACTGGCCCTTTGGCGAGGTGGAGATTACCGAGGCAATAACCGCAGGGGAGGAGGCGACCCTTGACGTCTTGGTAGTGGCCGTGGCCAATCAACAGCGTTCGAGCCTGCCCGATCCCGAACAGGCAAGGTTGTTCTGGGGCGGCGGGGTAAACGATCCGCCTGCACCCAAGCCGTTGCGCTGGCGAGCCGAACAGGGACAGCCGCAGCCAGTGCTTGCCGACGATCCGACGGCTCAGCCGATACCCCTGTCGCGCGGCCTGGATTCCCGCGGCATCACCGGCGACGTATTCCTGCGCAGCCGCCCAATCGGCGCTCACGTAACCGATATTTTTGTTCAGCCCTCGACACGCGAGGCACGGGTGACGCTGGATGTGGAGATGGCGAATGTCGTCGAGGCGGGCGATGTGCAATTGGTTGCCCGCATGCTTGATGAGCAGGGAGCGGAGGAAGCACGCTTCACGGCGGAGCAAACCGTGACGGTCGAGCCATTGCAGCGGTTCAAGGTGAGCTGGGACTGGGAGAATCCCCGTCTGTGGGATATCGGCCAGCCCAACCTCTACACCGTGGTGCTGGAAGTCCGTTCGGCCCAGGGCGAGCTGCTAGACGCCTATTCGCAGCGCTTCGGGTTTCGCGAATTCTGGATTGAGGGACGGTACCTTTATCTGAATGGTACGCGCGTGAGATTGCGTCAGAAACTGGCGAATCCGGAAACCGAAGGGCAGATCGAGGAAATCGACGGAGTGCTCGACGGTTTGGTCTGGATGGGCTTCAACACCTTGCAGATGTGGCCCAACAACCATTACCAGCGCGGCCGGGCGCTCGACCGCGAATGGATCGTCGACCGGGCCGATGAAAAGGGCGTGGCAGTACTCGCTCCGGCCATGAACCTGCCCCTCTTCGATACGGACGCATGGCTTCAAAACCGGGATGTACGCGAACACTATCAACAGCGGATGGCGGCGGAATTGCGCCGCTATCGCAACCATCCCTCGGTATTGATGTGGATTGTCAACGGCAGTGCTTTGTTTCGCAACGACGACGCCCAGAACCCGCGCAAGTTCACCGGCAAGCCCTATGAGCCGTCCCGGTTCGATGAGGTTTGGCAGGAGACCGCGCAAGTCAAGCGCGAAGCCAATGCGATGGTGCGCCTCGAAGACCCGACCCGACCGATCATCGTCCACAACGGGGCGCCGGTCGGCGATTTCTATTCGCCGAACACATATCTAAACCTGTTGCCCTTGCAGGAGCGTCGGCGCTGGCTCAGCGCCTGGGCCGAGGACGGTGTCAAGCCGGTAATGATAACCGAATTCGAAAGCATCTACTACCGCACTTATCTGCGCGACCGCGGCACGCGAAGGCAGCAGCGCGGGGAGCCATTTCTCACCGAGTACGCGGCCATGTATCTCGGGTCTGGCGCCTATGGCATGGAAACCGAGGCATACCGCTCGGATATCAGAAGACGTCATCAGCAAGGGTTGGACTGGCAGCCGTGGCGCGGCAGCCGGGCCTTGCGCTATGCCCCGCTCAGGATGGCGGTCGACAGCCTGTTTACCCAGGAGGTCTGGCGGGCATGGCGGACCTATGGCATTCCCGGCGGCATGTGCCCATGGGTCGAGTCGAATCGCTGGCCGCCCGAGGGGCCGCAGCCGATGGCAATGCCGCCATTCGAGCCCGGTCGGCGCGGCACTTACCAGTCGCATCTGCCATTGGCCCGAGTAACTCGCGACATTCCCGGTCCCCAGGGCTCGATGGTTATACTGGAAGCAGGCGAAACCTTGCGCGACAACAATCTCGATACTCTGGCCTGGATCGCCGGCCCGCCCGACGACTTTCTCGATGTGCAGCGCAACTACTTCGCCGGAAGCCCGGTCGTCAAACAGGCGATTCTGATCAACGACAGCCGCAAGCCGCAAGACTACACCTTGTCGTGGAAAGCGGAAACCGAAGGGCAAGTTGTGGCCGGCGGCGAATCGGAAGGGCAAATCGAGCCCGGCCACGATGTCCGCCTGCCACTACGTTTTGCCGCTCCGGAAGTGGCGGAAGGCGCATCGAGCGCCGTCGAGATTTCCATAGCCGCGACCATTGGGGAACGCCGCCACGAGGACGCGTTCGCCGTCAGTGTCT
>SLNM01000371.1 GCA_007133055.1 Lentisphaeria bacterium | reverse complement strand
GTGACCCGCCAGCTCAGAAGAGTTTTCTGCTCCTGGCCATGGTCGTTGGTCACATGTACTTCGACGGTGCCTGTTTCGGGATTTTCCAGGCCGCTGACCAGTAGCGGGGCGAAAAAATGGCGGGCCATGTAGTGAAGCGCCTTCCAGCGTCCGTGATAGTCGATGGAGCTCCAGCTTGCCACCGGCCAGGTGTCGTTGAGCTGCCAGTAGAGTGTGCCCATGCCGCGCGGCATTGAGCGGCGCCAGTGTTCGCAGGCGTACTTGATCGCCATGCCCTGCAGAATCTGGCTGAGCCACAACGTATTGTCAAAGCCAACCGGCAGCCGGAACCAGTCCAGCATGTAATGCATGATCGTGGCATTGCCGGCGCCCGAGCGCTGATGATGCTCCATTATCCATGAAGTGATATTGCGATCCTCAGGCGCGGTATAGCCACGGGCGGTGCTGGGTTCGGGGAACGACTGGAACCCGAACTCACTGTTGAAGCGGTGCTCGCAGGTGCGATACCATTCGAATGTTTTTTTGCCATGCCAGACATCCCACAGATGAGCGTCGCCGCAGGCAGGGTTGCGATGGTCCGAGCGGTCGCCCATCGGCGAGTGCGGACTGCCCGGCCAGTAGTCGGTGTCGGGATTCAGTTCGGCGACAATTTCCGGCAGCATCCGGTCGAACACCTTGGCATACTCCTCCCACGGCATTTGACCGCCCTGCCAGCCGCGGTCTCCGACCAGTCCCTGCTCCAGCTCGTTGTTGCCGCACCAGAGTGCCAGGCAGGGGTGATGCCGCAGTCGCCGTACCTGGTCCCGTGCCTCGGCCTCGATGCTCGCCATGAAGCCGGGGTCGAAGGACGGATAGGTACTGCAGGCGAACATGAAGTCCTGCCAGACGCAAACGCCCAGCTCGTCGCAGGCTTCGTAGAAGGCCTGGTGCTCGTAGATGCCGCCGCCCCAGACACGCAGCATGTTCATGTTGGCGGCGGCCGTATCGGAGACCAGTCGGCGATAGCGCTCGGGGGTCATGCGTCCCAGCAAGCCATCGGCCGGAATCCAGTTGGCGCCTTTGGCGAAGAACGGCACTCCGTTGACCACAAACTGGAACGACTCTCCCCATTGGTCCCGGCGCCGGTCCAGACGCAGAGTGCGCAGGCCAATGCGCTTAACCGTAGTGTCCAGGACTGAGGACGAGACGGGATCGACCAGGCGCACCTCGATTTCGTACAAGGGTTGGGCGCCCAGGCCGTTGGGCCACCATAGTTCGGGTTGATGGATGGTCAGCTTGCCGGTTCCACTTCCATTCTCAAGCTCGAATTGGTGCTCAGCCACATTTTTCCGCCCCAGCCGCACAGTGGTTTCCGCCCGCAGTGGAGAGTCGGGGTTGACGGTCTCCGCCTGCACTGTCAGCTTCAATCCAGCCTGATTCGCAATCGTATGGTTCTGGGCGATGTCGAGATCGGTCAGGCGGGCGGAGTCGAATGCCAGCAGCTCGATGTCGCGCCAGACACCGCAGGTCACCGCCTTGATTCCCCAGTCCCAACCGTAGTTGCACTGCTGCTTGCGCACCCAGCCATGGCAGGCCACTTTTTCCTTCGACTTTCCCTGTCCCCACCATGGCAGGGTTCTTTCTTTTTCTCGTTCTTCGATGTAGGGCAGGGTTGAAGAAAAATATATTTCGATTTCGTTTGCTCCGGGGCGGAGCAGCTCTTTCACTTCCCACTCCCAGACGCGGAACATATTGTCGGCCTCGCCCACCTTGCGGCCATTGATCCTGACCGTAGCCAGTGTGTCGAGTCCGTGACAGCGCAGTACGACCCGTTTGTTCGCCAGAGTATCCTCGTCAATTGTGAAAGAGCGGGCATAGAGCCAGTCCGATTCGCCTATCCATTGCAGCCGTTCCTCGTTGTCCCGATAGAAAGGGTCGGGAATTTCCCGAGCCGCCAGCAAATCGGAGAAAACCTCGCCGGGCACCGAGGCCGGAACGCGCTCGCCCCCGCCCCCGCCGTTGCGGCGAACTGTCCACTCTCCGTTCAAACAAATTGACTTCAACACTTTTAGGAACCTCCTGTTATTATTCTATCAGCGTCACTGTGTTCTGTTCTCCGGCGACGATACGGCCGGCGACAGCGGCCTCCAGCCCTGCCTGGCGGCAGCATTCCATGGCGGCTTTTTCGGCGGCCTGCGGGATTATCCAAACCATTCCCATGCCCATATTGAAGGCGCGATACATTTCCGCTGTCTCCACCCTGCCCAGCTGCTGAATCAGACGCATGATTGGCGGCACGGGCAAAGCGCCAAGGCGGCATTCCGCCACCGTGCCCGCCGGCAGTACGCGTTTGATATTGTCAATCCAGCCGCCGCCGGTTATGTGGGCCATGCCATGCAGCGGCACCTCTTTTGCCAGTGCGCGGCGAATCGCCGGCCAGTAGCAAACATGCGGCTTGAGCAACGCCTCGCCAACCGATTCTCCGAGTCCGTCCGGGATTGCATCCACGGTCAGTCCGGCACGCTTGAACAAGACTTCCCGGGCCAGACTGTAGCCGTTGGTGTGGAGGCCGCTGGCGGCCAGGCCGATGATCAGGTCGCCGGGTCTAATGGCCGCGCCGGTGATGACCCGGCTCCTCTCGACCACTCCGGTAATGCAGCCGACCAAGTCGAAATCTTCACCGTACATGCCGGGCATCTCCGCCGTTTCCCCGCCCAGCAACGCCACGTTCTGAGCGGCGCAGGCTTCGGCCAGCGAGCCAAGCACCTGTTCATAGAGCGGACTGCGCAGACGGCCAATGCCCAGGTAGTCCAGGAAGTACAAAGGCTCGGCTCCCTGCACCGCCACATCGTTGACGCAGTGGTTGACGATGTCGTGGCCGACTCCGTCATAGCGGTTCATCATCGCCGCCACCATCAACTTGGTGCCGACCCCGTCGATGCTGACCACCATCACCGGATCATGATATTTTTTTTCGGGATCAATTTGAAACAGTCCGCCAAAGCCGCCGATCGGAGCCAATACCTCGGGCCGGGTGGCCTGGCTGAGCTTGCCCTTTACTTGTGTGAGCAGGCCTTGGGCAAGATCAATATCGACCCCGGCTTCCCGGTAGCTGGCGGCGGCCTGGCCGTCTTCGTCGGCAGGGGCGGGGCTGGTGTCGCTGGGACTTCGCTGGTGGTTGTTCATGAAGGCTCCTAGACTGATTAATTCATGCGAATTCGGCCATGCGCCATTGTATATTTATGGCTCTTTCTCAAAACGAGTGGGTTGCTAATAGTTTTTTCTTAGATTTTGTGGGTAACTGCTTGGTTTCAGGTTTCAGGTGTCAGGGCAGCACGAACAATCAAAATTCACAACTGGGGGTATCG
>SLNM01000017.1 GCA_007133055.1 Lentisphaeria bacterium | reverse complement strand
CTCCAATTTATAAGCGGATACAGGGGTGGCCGGTTTGGCTTTGTTTCAGGAGCGTGCCGGGCTTACTGTTCTGACCCACTGCAATGCGGGCGCCCTGGCCACCGGCGGTCGCGGCACCGCTTTGGCCCCGGTTTACGCCGCTCGGGACAGGGGGCTGGCGCCGCGGGTGATCGCCGATGAAACCAGACCTTTGCTCCAGGGTTCCCGGCTGACCGCGTGGGAGCTGCAAAAAGGGGGAGTCGAGGTGACGGTGATCTGCGACGGCATGGCGGCGCAGGTGATGCGCGAGGGACGGGTCGACATGGTAATTGTCGGCGCCGACCGAATTGCCGAGAACGGTGACACTGCCAACAAGATCGGCACCTACGGGCTGGCCGTGGTGGCTGCTCACCATCAAATTCCATTTTATGTGGCGGCTCCGTATTCGACCATTGACTTAGATTTGGCGACCGGTGCGGGAATTCCGATTGAACATCGGTCGGCGACTGAAGTCACGAACGGTTTTGGAGTTGCCACCGCTCCGTCCGGGTGCATGGTTTACAATCCGGCCTTCGATGTTACGCCCTCCGCTCTGATTACCGGGATAATTACCGAGCAGGGTTTGCTGTCCCCTTGCAATCTAAGTGGAATCAGGCAGGCGACGGGCGCGAAGAGAATACATTTATAGCCACAAGAAACACAAAAAGCCACAAAGAAGGGCTGCATTGTCTTTGTTAAATATTATGTCTGTGCTTGAAAAAAATGCTTAGCGTAAACCCTCACGCTCAACAGTATACGCTACAATTGTCAAGTCCGGTATGTTTACAATGGATTTTTATGATGACAATGGCATGACGCTTCGGTTCGCTCCGGCGGGCACACGGAGGCTGTGTGTGATGCGGGAGGGGCGGGCGGTGGTGCGGGCATGGCGGATTCCGAAGCCGACGGTACTGGTCGATACTCGCGAGCGACAGCCATATTGCCTGGCGGAAATGCACCCGAACTGGATCGGCGGGGTGAAGCAGGCGACGCTGAAGGCGGGGGATTATTCGGTGGAAGGGATGGAATCGGTGCTGGCGCTGGAACGCAAGTCGATGGCGGACGCTATCGGCAGCGCGGTGGCGCTGGCTAACCGGGCCCGGTTCATCCGATCCTGCGCACGCCTGGCGGAGTATCGCTGGAAAGCGATTCTGATCGAGGCGACCTACGAGCAGATGAAGTCGTTCTATCCGAACCAGGACGAGGATTTATGCACGGAGGCGCATCCCAACGCGGTCTGCGGCACCTACGATGCCATCGAGGCGAAGTTCGGGATTCCCATCATCTACACCTCCCGCGACCGACGATTGGCAACCGAGCGAGCCGCCAGTTGGCTCTCCAAGCATTTCACCTACTGGTGGCTGGAACAGAACGGGCATGGCCGGATGCTGATCGACACGGATGGGATATAGACTGATTTGCCATGTGAAGTGAGACTCCCCGCGGCAGGCCTCGGGGAGTCTTCAACCTGTTCCGCGGAGGGTTCTGCCAGCCCCAAGGGGGGCGGCTTCATCGTAGCCCCAGGCGCTGCCTGGGGCAAGTGAGTAAACGCAATGGGTGCCCTGAAGGGGCACTTCAACTGACCGTGTGCATTGTCTATGTCCAGGTTGAGGTGCCCCTACAGGGCACCACCCCAGCTCACCGCAATACCCCAGGCGCTGCCTGGGGCTACGTTGACAACGCCCCTCCAGGGCTGAGGCAAATCGGTGTCGCGCACCTGGTCTCGCCTTTGACTTCATGACTTGGTGTCTTCGTGACTCCGGATTGACGAGAACGGCGACGCGAAGGGTTGACGAGTTTCACACTGCGCGCCCCCAACACCCTTAACCGACCCGCTTAACCTCCACCCTTAACCGGATACCCTTACCCGACCCGCTTAATCGGTGCGGCGAACCACCAATCTTGTCCCGAATCCTATCGCGCACTTTGTCGCGCACTTTAATCGAAAACGGGAACCGGTCGACGATTAAGGGCGACGATTACGGTGGACGATTACGGTGGACGATGGGGGTGCCTACTCGCAATCCGCTCTCGTCGTCCGCTATCGTCAACCTGTGTCAAAGTGTCGCCTTTCGCTACGAAGTTCATGAATTAATCAGGCTAGCGGGATCGTCGGAAGCTGGTCGACTAAGCGTATCCGATGAAGCGTGGCGAGTAGGTTTGTCGACTAAGTGTGCAAGTGTCATTCAACTTGCGATCCCTTTGTGTTCATGGTTCGACGGCGGGATGGAGGACACGCCAGAGCTGCCAGTCACCGGGCCAGTTTTTTTCCAGGACCAACCATGGTCGTCCGCGGCGGTGAAGATCGGCCAGAGGGTTTGACGGACTGTAGAATTTACCGTTGTTCGGCGGTACCAGCAGGTAGAAGTATTCTTCGTCCTCGGCATATTCGGCCACGGTTGCCCGGTCGAATTCAAGTCTTGCCACGAATCGCTGTTCTTGCAGGTCGTCAAACCTTGCCGGGGTTTGCAGGCCATAGACCATGGCGCGGGTTTCCGGGGTATGCTTTTCGATCAGTCGAATGATTTCCCGCCGTTCCGGCGGCTGGGGTTGAAAGATGTCGATACTGGTCAGTCCTGCCCGCGGCGCGGCGATTCCCAGGATCATGAACAACCCGATAACGCCAGCCTCGACGGTCAGCCACCAGGCTCCCTCCGTATTTCCACGCATAACCTCCTCGGCCATCTCGAGTTTCCAGAATGGCATCAGTATTCCGGCCAGAGCCAGAATCAGGATCAGGCTTTCACTGCCGGGAGCGTAGTAGCTGATGTGATTAAGGATAATCTGCATCATGAACAAGCCGGCCAGGCTGACCGCGACGATTGCGGCCCATGGGCGGCAGCAACGATGTCGCAGTTCGATCACGGCCATGCCCAGGCCGCCGATGACGAGCCATGAAATGCTGCCAAGAGCATCCCATGCGGTCGATGCCAGGCTGATGTTTTCGAGCAGTGCCAGGTTCTGCCAGAAACGATGGATAAAGAAAAGGGGGCTGCCCATGATCAGCCAGTTGGCGAGGACAATCAGGCCCACAGAATAGAGCAGTGGAGTCCAGGCGAGCAAATGCAATCCCCGAGTGGAATGGCCGGGGAGCTGCTGGTCGAGTGCCGGCCGGAGAAGACGGATGCTGACCACCAGAAGCATCAGGAAGGCGAGCAGCATGCCGACCGGACCGGCGAAGGCCAGCAGACCGCAGTTGATACCGAGCAGGACGATGTCGCGCAAAGAATTACTGCGGCACCAGAGAACAAAGTGGTAGAAGCCGCAGGCGGCCGGGATGGCGACCACCCAGTTGGGATCGACTCGATAGATTGTTTGGCGGGCGTCGGCG
>SLNM01000158.1 GCA_007133055.1 Lentisphaeria bacterium | reverse complement strand
AGTTCCAGGCAATGGTTCCAACTTGGCCATGACTCAAAATCCCCGGTCCTTGCACACTGTCCCAACCAACTTGGGCGAGGCAGCTAAACTCAATTGACGACAACCCATGTCGGCTTCGATTATTCGCCGATGTCCCGTGGCGACAGCATGGAAACCTTCTTCTTCATGACTCGACCGGGTTTGAACTTGACCACCACCCGTTCGGGAATCTGCACCGTGTTTTGCGGAGAGTTGGGATTGCGCCCCACCCGGGGGCGGCGCTTGACCAGCTCGAAGACACCAAAATTACGGAATTCAATGCTCCGACCGGCGGCCAGTTCGTTGGTGATGGTATCAAACGTACGCTGCACTACCTTCATTACGTCTGCCTGATTCATTTCGATCTGATTGGCGATGCGGACTACCAAATCTCTTTTTGTCATCTTAGTTACTCCTTTCCGGTTCGATTGTTAAGGACGGCGGACATTGCTCACGGAAATGCTAAGATACCGCCATTTTCCCATGACTCAAGCGGCCTTGGGCGGGGAACCATTTTTTTCATTTTCTCATTTTTTTTGTGAAAAGATGGTTGGAACTATGCTCCGGCTTCCAGGGTTGCCCGCACGAAAACCATGACGAACAGGGCGACCGTTTCGATAATTCCCAGGGCAATCAGGTAGTTGCCGAAACCCTTGCCGGTTTCGGCCAGGGCATCGGCCGCGCCGGCGGCGGCGCGTCCCTGCATCAAGGCGGAGAACCCCATGGCAATGCCACCGAACAGGCCGGCGCCGATCAGTGCCGGAAAGTTCATCGACCCTGCTTCCGCCAGGCCTCCCGCCACCTCCGCAATCCAGCCCATCAGGATCATGCCGTAAATAGTCTGAGTCAGGGGCGCGCCGACAAAGGCGATTACCATGAACGGCGCCGCCTTGTTCTGGGCGTAGCACTTTTTCCAGGCACCGACCGCCGCCATGCCGGCCGCCCCCGTGCCCAAAGCCGAACCCATGGCGGCAAAGGCCAGAGCACAGGCCGCCCCCAGATTACCCAGCGAAACATACAAACTTCCGTCCATTTTTTTCTTCTCCTATAATTAGTTGTTCCATAGAGAATTGCGAAATGCAAATCTGGCAATTTACCAGTTCGTTATACCGCGTCAGTTCGACTCCCCCGTTTCCGAGTCCAAACGCTGCAGCGGTCGATAGGCGTTGCCGGACCATTGCAACCCCAGGTGCTGGGAAAACTCGAGCACGTTGAGCCGTACCCCGTGGACCAGCACACTCATCAATCCAAGCACCACGTTCAATCCGTGCCCGAGAAGCAGGATGGCGGCGCCGACAAGGAAGGTTCCCCAGCTAGGAAGAAAATCCCAGGCCATGTGGTTGAAGCTCTCGGCCACCGCCACCGTTGCCGCCCCGACCGCATACAGGCGGATGTAGGAAACGACATCGACAAAACTGTTGACCAACCCCAGCAGCAGTGCTCCGACTCCGCCGCCTATTAATCGGAGGGGGTTGCGGTCGGGATTTGAGAATAGAACGACTCCGGCCAGCCCGGTAGCGTAGAGCGGCAGCATCAGCGGCGGCTGCGGAATTCCCAGCACCAGTACCTGGGCCAGATAATAATTGCCCCAAAGCACCGCAATCCAGGCAATTTCCGAAAGGGTCTTCAGGCTGCGCCCGTAAATCATCGCGTTCCAGGCGTGGGCAATGGTCAAATGGATGGCGCCGAGCAGAAAGCATAGTTTCTGGACATTCGCCTCCTTGGTCAGCGCCTCCACCCGCAGAAAACCCAGCGCTGAGTCCGGCTCCACCTGAATTCCGAAATAGGTTCCGGCCATGACCCCCCAGGCAATAGTCGAAGCCGAAAAAATTCCGAACAGCCAGAAAGGCTGCGAGGGAGCTTTGGGAAAAACCTTGCGCAAAACCAGGGTGAGCACCAAAAAGAGCGCGCCATAGCCGGCATCCCCGAAGAGAATGGCAAAGAATATGGAAAGAAAGACCATGAACCAGGCACTGATGTCGATTTCCCAGTAACCGGGCATGATGCCCATAGCCTGGAAAACCAGGCGAATGGGCTCGACCCAGCGAGCCAGGCGAATCTTGGTCGGTATATGCGGATCGTCCTTGGCGGGCTCCTGCAGAAGCAGGCCCCAGCCGTGCCGTTGGGCTGCCACCCGCAACGGTTCCTGTTGTCCGGCGGGGATGTAGCCTCGCAGATAGCAAACCGCCTCGGCTTCCCCCATGCCGGCCCGAGCCCGGGCAAACTCAATGGCCGAGCGCAGGCGCCGCAGATAGTCGGCCAGAACGGGCTGTGCCGGACTGTGCTGACGCAACTGCGCCTTCGTCTGTTCCTGTTTTTCCCGGGCCTCCTCGACCTTGCGAGCGATCACGCTTAGGTCTGTCTCGGCCGGCGGGACAAAGGCGGTTGGTTGCTCGGGCAGTTCAATCCCCGCCGGAGCGGCCAGCAACAGGTAGCGACGGCGGCGGTCGCGGTTGACTTCCCAGACCATAGCTTCCTCCGGCAACTCCGGCAATGATTCCTTGGCCGGCACCGCCGCCAGACGCAGTGCCAGACCATAGTCCGTGAGTCGGTCGAAGGTCGAGCGGGAGAAGCCTCCCCATGGTTCGATTCTGTCGCGCAGAGCCGACCAGTGAGCCTCCTCCTCCTCGGCCGCCTCCAGTTGATCGAGCAGTTTCAATACGCGCCGGGTGAGTAGTTCCGGCGGCTGCCCGTCCTCGCCCGTCATCGGTTCCGCCAAACCCTCACCGCCGTCCTCGGGCTGGTATTGGTGCAGCGCATTCAATACATCCTCGACCCGCGAAGCCTCGCTCTGGCGGTCTTCCAGTTCGCTCGACTGCGCCGGCTGAACATCAACCACATGCACGATTCCCAGCTCGCCCAGGCGGTCGACGGTCGCCGCCCGCTCCTGGCGGCGGCAGACAATATAGGCATGTTTCATTTTCTCGATCATAAGTTGTATACACCAACCTTGGTCTAATCAGGCTAGGCGGACTGCCTGTGTTCAAGCTCCTGAGTTTTGCGCTTGGCTATCTTGGCGCGTCCAACCGCCGCCACCTGCTGGTCGCCGAGGTAAATTTGGATGGTGCGAATATTCTCGCGGGCTTCCGGTATCTTGACCTTTTCAAAAAGGTTCACTCGCTGCGTAGTGGTCAGAAGCTCGGCCTCTATCGCCTGCCGCTGACGGTCGAGAACATGCAGTCGCAGCTTCCGCTCGACAACCTGGCGGGCGGCCAGTATCACCTGGTCATACCACAACGGCTCGGCAAACAAGTCGAAGGGCTCGGTCTGAAAAGAAACCGACACGAACCCCGGCACATCGACACCGGCGATGTTGCGCGTCTCGGAGCGCCATTCTTCGATCT
>SLNM01000083.1 GCA_007133055.1 Lentisphaeria bacterium | reverse complement strand
CGCCCGGTGACAGGCAGGCGGCGCAGGCATGGCGCACAGGCAGGTATCGCCCCGGTTTCCAGGTAAACCATAACAATGTGCGTAAGTGTCACAGCATATTGGCGGCGGTTTCCGCCAGCTCGCTTCTTTCTCCTTTGGCCAGTCCGACATGGGCGGCCAGCGGATGCTGCCGCAGTCGGTCGACAACATAGACCAGGCCGTTGGAGTTTGAATCGACGTACGGGTTGTCGATCTGGTGGGTGTCGCCGGTGAGAATGATCTTGGTTCCCATGCCGACCCTGGTGATCACTGTCTTAACCTCGAGGGGAGTAAGGTTCTGGGCTTCGTCAATGATAATGAACTGGTGCGGAATACTGCGGCCCCGAATATACGACAGGGGCTCGATAACAATTTCCTCGCACTCCATAATATCCGGCGGCAAAGAATGCTCGCGGCTGCGCTTGTCTTTCTCGCGAATCAGTTCGATGGCGTCGTAGATCGGCTGCATCCACGGTTTCATCTTTTCGTTCAGGTCCCCGGGCAGGAATCCGACATCCCGGCCGACCGGCATGGTGGGGCGGAAGACCAGGAGCCGGTTGTACAGGTCGTCCTTGAAAACCTTGCTCAATCCGGCCGCCACCGCCAGCAGTGTCTTGCCGGTGCCCGCCTTGCCGGTCAGGGTTACCAGCTTGATATGCTCGTCGAGCAGGGCGTCCAGGGCGAACATTTGCTCCAGATTCAAAGGATGGATGCCGACCGCGCCGCCGGCTTGGTCGGCCAGCGGCAAAATCTTGTTTGACTTGTCGGCCGCCAGTCGTCCGGGCACGGTGTCCTGCGGATTGTTTTCATCCTGAAGCAGCACATACTCGTTGGGCAGCCCGCGGTATCCCTTGATTTTCATCGGGGTTCCGGCACGCAGGCATTCGACCGCCTGCCGCGAGGTCGGCACTTGGTTCCAGCCGGTGTAGACATCGGCGTCCGGCGACCGGTCCGTTTCATAGTCTTCGGCCGGCACTCCGATGGAGTCGGCTTTGATGCGCAGATTGACGTTCTTGCTGACGACAATCGTTTCTTCGTTCGGTCGATTCTGCTGCAAGTCGATTGCCAGGGAAAGAATCCGGTTGTCACTGCGATTGCTGACATGCAGCCCCAGCTTGCGCAGGTCGGTTTCAATGAAATCACAGATGATCTGCAACATCCCACCATG
Source organism: Lentisphaeria bacterium (assembly GCA_007133055.1). Taxonomy (GTDB): domain Bacteria; phylum Verrucomicrobiota; class Lentisphaeria; order Oligosphaerales; family PUNB01; genus SLNM01. The sequence goes on along the minus strand of SLNM01000083.1, from coordinate 2,182 downwards.
CTCCAGCTTGATGCCCTCGCCTAGCTTGCCATGGGTGCGCAGGCTGTCGAGCAAACGGGCAATGTGCCGGGAATTGCGGCCCAGCTCGGTCATGTCGCGCTTGAAACTGTCGATCTCCTCGATTACTTCAATGGGCAGAATAACGTTGTTGTTGGCAAAATTGAAAATCGCCAAGGGATCATGCAACAGCACATTGGTGTCGAGAACGAAATTTTTTCGCATTAAAACAGGCTCTCCGTTGGTTGCGGCTGCAAGGACAGCGGTTGATGCAACCATAGCCGCCGCCGGGGAAAGTGCAAGAATCCATCAGGAGCTTGTCAAGTTGTCAGTCATCGGTGCTTCAGTTGAAACAAACAGCCGGAAAACGAGAACGGCGACGAGAACGGCGGACGATTTGAGCGACTCGTTGCCCGTTCTCGTCAATCGACACGAATTTCCCACCTTTCACTGACGCAATACCATGCGAGTGACACAACACCCCATGGAACGGCTGTGTTTTGAATTCACCGGTTGCGCGTTTACAATATGGTCATTTAACAGAGAATTGCGAAATATGCGAATCGAGCCAAACGTAGGTCGACAACATCCCGGAGGGATATAGGCCGTGCGTCAGCATGGCAGCGAAGCGGCAATCCGAGTCGACCAACCTCGATTCGCATGGTCGACTCGGATAGTCGACCTACAAAATGCACATTTCGCAATTCTCTGGCCATTCAATCCTAAGGAGTTTATAAGTGGTTCCCCGAAGAATCGTGATTCTAGGCGCCACCGGTTCGATTGGCCGCAATGCACTTGAGGTTTGCCGGGCTCTGCCGTCCCGGCTTTCCGTGCTTGGCCTGGCGGCCGCGCAATCCTGGTCGGTTCTGGCCGAGCAGGCGCAGGCGCATGACTGCCGGCTGGTGGCGGTCGCCGATTCTCGGCACGAACCGGCGCTGAAGCGCAGGCTGGGCGGAGATTGCCAGGTGCTCGCGGGCGAAGCTGGAATGATCGAGCTTTGTACGCGCCCGGAGGTGGACATGGTGTTGTGCGCAATCGCCGGCACCGGCGGACTGCGCCCGGTGCTGGCGGCGATTGAAGCGGGCAAGGACATTGCTCTGGCCAGCAAGGAGCTGCTGGTCATGGCCGGTGGCCTGGTCATGGGCGCCGCCGCCCGGCGGGGGGTGCGCATTATTCCGGTGGACAGCGAGCACTCGGCGATATTCCAGTGTCTGCGGGGGGAGAGCAGGGGGGCGATGCGCCGGATTGTTCTGACTGCCAGCGGCGGGCCGTTCAGGGACTACTCGCGGGAACGGCTGCGAAAGGTTGGCTACCGCGAAGCCCTGGCGCATCCCACCTGGCAGATGGGGGCGAAGATTACCATTGACTCGGCTACTTTGATGAACAAGGGGTTGGAATTGATCGAGGCGCATTGGTTGTTCGGTCTAGACCAGGCGGCCATCGAGGTGGTGGTGCATCCGCAGTCGATTGTCCATTCGATGGTTGAAATGTGCGACGGCAGCCTGCTGGCGCAGATGGGCTGCCCGGACATGCGTCTGCCGATTCAGTATGCGCTGACCTTTCCCGAACGAGCGAACACGGTATTCTCCTCGATTGACTTGCCAACCCTTGGCCGCCTCGATTTTCTGCCGGTTCGCGAAACTTTGTTCCCGGCCGTCCGGCTGGCCCGCCAGGCGGTGGAGGGAGCTGGCACTTTGCCGGCTGTGTTCAATGCCGCCAACGAAGCGGCGGTCGAGGCTTTCCGCGACGGGCGCATCGGTTTCCTGGATATCCCGCGGCTGGTCGAGCAGGCGATGGCTGCGCACCGTCCCCAGGCGGAGCCGGATTTGACCGCGATCATGAAGGCCGACGCCTGGGCCAGAAGCTGCGCGGATGAATTATCCGCATAATGCAAAATCGTCCCGCATGGCTGATTTGTGAAAGGCCAAGTTTGATGTAGATTAGACTGTCATCCAACTGCCGACATCATAAATTTTCAGAACAACTTGGCTGGCCGCATTATGGAAGAGCTGTTTTTCCAAAATCCCATCCTGAACTCTCCATAATGGAAACCTGCTGAGTTTTTCGCTGGCCATAGCCATCGCATCCGCCGCAAAATGAGCCTTGGCTTTGTAAATATAATCATCTATGAGGCATTGGGTCGGACCTAAGCAATTAGTTGATTATTATCTGGTTATATAAATCT
>SLNM01000122.1 GCA_007133055.1 Lentisphaeria bacterium | reverse complement strand
CTGGCAGCCTGGCCAGACCCCAGACGGCGAGGAAGAGACAATTCTGAGCATGAACGCCGAGTCCGTCAGCATCGAGCCGGGCGCAAGCATCGCTCTTGAATGGACCCGGGAATGGGCGAACCCCAAGCTATGGTCGCCGGACGCACCGCACCTTTACTGGCTGCGAACACGTGTCGTCGAGAACGACCGGATACTGGAAACACGCCACGAACGGTTCGGCTTCCGCGAGGTCTGGACCGAAGGGCCGGACCTGATGCTTAACGGGCATCCGCTGCACATGTTTTCGGACTGGGGCCATAAAGCCACCCAGTTCCATCATACCGAAGCCTGGATTCGCCAATGGTTCGGCATGATCCGGGACAGCCACATGAATCATTCGCGTCTGCACACCCACCCGCATCCGCCACTTATTCTTGACCTGGCCGATGAACTCGGCATCCTGATCACGGGCGAGACCGGCCTGCATGGGGCCGGCGGCGGCTGCGCTGGCGACTCGCCGGAATTCTGGGAGGCCAGCATCGAGCATGTTGCCAGGTTCATTCGACGCGACAAGAATCATCCCTGCCTGGTGATGTGGAGTGTCGAGAACGAAATGCGCTGGAACCGCGATGACACCGACCTGACCCGGCGCCGCCTGCCGGAGCTGCGCAAGCTTTTCAATCGGATCGACCCCACCCGCCCCGCCTACCATGAAGGCGACAGCTCGCTGTGGAACGAGCGTGAACAGGAAGTGATCAGCCGCCACTACGGCAAGGAATGCGCCGGCACCGGCTGGTGGGACAGGCAGCAGCCTTTGCACTCCGGCGAAATGTCGCTCTACCACTATCTGGGCCCCAACAACACCTGCCACCTGGCCGGCGACGCGGCCTATGCCTCGTATGCCGCCTGCGACCAGGCAGGCGCCGAGGACACCAGGTTGATTGTCGAGGCTGGCCGCACCCTAGGAGTCTGCAATTTCGGCCCGTGGAACCTGTCGTGCCTGGAAAACCTGCGGCCAACCGCCGAGCTGATCGAACTCTCCCACGAGAACTGGGAAACGCCGGGGGTCAAGCCGCTGCAAGCCATGCCGCACAGCTCGGAATTCGAGTTTTGGCAGCCGGCCAGGAAAGGCTATACCGCGAACCATAGTTTCGATATTCAAAAACAGGCATTCCGCCCGTTCGCAATCATTGACCTGTCCCGCCGCTCCGCGCTCTTCGCCGGGCACACTCTGACCCGCCGTCTTCACTTGGTCAACGACCTGCCGCAGGCTGTGGAAGGCGAGTTGAAGATGGAATTGAAACAGGGCGAGGATACCGTCTTCTGTCAGACCTGGCAGGCGGCCGTCGGCCAAGGCCGGGTGGAGGAGTTGCTGCTGCAGCAAGAACTGCCGCAGCGCCTGAGCCCCGGCGAGTATTCACTCGAGGCGACGTTTTGCTCTGACAACCGGATTCTCGATCAATGGCGGCGCTCGCTGCGAATTGCCGCGCCACCGCAAATCGCCGCCGCGCCATGCCGCGAAAAGATCGCGGTTTGCGGCAATGGCAGCCTGAAAAGCTGGCTCCGCGAATCCAGGACACCGCATGCCTATGTTCAGGATATGAAGGAGGCAACCCTGAAGCCATTCTCGGTCCTGCTCGTGGAGCGGGATGGCATCGAGCCCGGAGCGGCGGTCAAGGGTCAGATCGCCCGCTTCCTCGAACGGGGCGGCCGCGCAATTGTGCTTGAACAATCAGTCAGTCTGTTCGAGGACGCGCCCATCGAGGAGAAATCGGTGCTGACCGCGTTCTGCCGCGCCGCCGACCATCCCGCGCTGAAGAATCTCGCCGATGCCGACCTGGCATACTGGGGCGACGATCCGTTTGCCCTGCTCTCCAGCGACGCCTACGTGGCGCATCGGCTTTATCGAAAAAACGACTGCCGGTCGCTTGTTTTTCTTGCCGACAGCGGCGAGGGCGGCTTTGGCAACGGCGACCTTGACCTGTCGCCGCTGCTGCAAACCCGCTGCGGCCAGGGGATGCTCTGGGCCTGTCAGTTCCGGGTCACCGACAAGGCCCTGACCGCACCCGCCGCCGACGCGCTGCTGCGCAATCTGCTGAGCACTGCCGATGCCTACCGCGCGGAACCGGAGCAAGCCCGGCCAGCCGGCTGCCTTTTCACAGCCGACACCGCGCCTGACAAGATTGCCGACCTGGCACGCGCCGCCGCCAATGGCGCCACGGTTCTGGTGGAGAATGGTGAAGAATGCTGGCAGGAATGGGCGCGCCATCTTGGCGTCGAGCTTGCAGCGAAGTCCAGCGACCAAGTGTTCCAGGCGGTCCGCGATCACAGCGATCCTCTGCTCGACTCGATCTCCAACTTCGACACCTGCGGTATCGAGACCTGGACCTACAGTCCGGCCAAGCGCAATTTTCGTTGTGGCCATACTTTTCTCAAGCCGGCCCCCGGACTTGAACCGCTCCTGGTCACCCCCACCGAGAGCTGCCTGTACGAACTGTTCGAGCAGGACGGCAAGACGGAGCCATTGCGGGCCCATACCGTGTCGCGCTTCCTCGGCCCGGAGCGACCGCCGCGACTGGTGGTTCTCGGCCGGGTCCGACACGGCTCGGGCCAGGTTCTCTTCAATCAGTTTGCACCTGACCATGGCCTCGACCGCTTGCAGCGATTGCGCCATCGCCTTCGAGTGGCCTGCAATATCGAACAGCCTGAGGAAGCCATGCGCGGCGAACTTGTCCCGGCCGCCGTCGCCAGCAGCAGCGGCCGTCCGGCCGTCTGCCATACATTGAACCGCGAGCTGGACAGCGAACTGATCGAGCAGCTACAAGAATGTCTGAAACCGCGCGTGGAGCGAATGGCACCGACCGCTGTCTTCAACCTGATCGAGCAATGGCGCCAGCATGACAATGTGAAAAACGGCCTGCCCGCCGCCGAGTTCGATCTGAACCAGCCGGTTCTCGTCTACTATCGCCTTCAATCGCCGAAACCGCGCAAGAACCTCGAGACCAATATCGAAGTCCCCAACCCAGAAGCCCTGACCTTTCTCGATTGCCAGGGCGAGGGTGTACTCGAGGCAATGGTCAACCAGGAACGATTCCCGGCCGTTGACTTGAATGAAACAGGCACGGCCACCATCAGCGATATTCCCCTCGAGGCAGGCTTCAACCAGGTATTGCTGATCTGGCGCCCCAGAAACAGGCAGGCAGTCCTGAAAATGCAATGGCGCGACATCATGCGCCGCCCGGAAACCGGCCTGATCTTTCTGTGACCCAGTACTATGGACGCTAATCCACGCGAATGGGAACAATTTAAACAGAAGCTCGCAAAGGGCACAAAGATTAAGTTTTTCACTTTATGCAGACGGCCTAGTTATTCTCCCACTGCAGGACACTTGGATCATAGT
>SLNM01000326.1 GCA_007133055.1 Lentisphaeria bacterium | reverse complement strand
TCATGTCCCGGCGGTTGGAAACCGGGGCGACGGAAATGCCCATGCTTAGGAAGTCCTGCGGTCCGGACGGAAATGTCCGTCATTCAGATTATGTTGAGAGCTTTGCCGACACTGCCGATTTTATCCAGGAAGAATGCTATCTGCTCCTCGGAGTGCGTGGCCATCAGACTAATTCTAATCAAGGCGTAGTTGGGCGGCACCGCCGGCGGCAGCACCGGATTGACAAAGACCCCTTCCTCGTGCAGCATGCGGCACATTTTCAAGGTGGTCGTCATATCGCCGCAGTATACCGGGATAATCGGCGTGGTCGAAACCCCGGTGTTGTAGCCCAGTTCGCGCAGTCCGTCCCGGGTAAGCTCGGTATTGTGCCACAGTCGCTTAATACGCTCCGGTTCGTCAATCATGATTTTTATCGCCGCCAGCACCGCGGCCGTATTGGGCGGACTCATGCTGGCGCTGAAAATAAGCGGTCGCGAACAATGTTTCAGGTAGTCTATGGTGGCGTTATCGGAGGCGATAAAACCGCCCAGCGAAGCCAGCGACTTGCTGAATGTGCCCATGATGATATGCACCTGATCGCTGAGGCCGAAATGATTCGCCGTGCCGCTGCCGTTGGCGCCGAGAACCCCGATCGCATGGGCGTCGTCAACCATGACCGCAGCCTGGTGTTTGCGGGCGACCTCGCACAGCCCCGGCAACTCCGTAATGTCCCCGCCCATGCTGAAAACACCGTCAACCACGATCAGCTTTCCCGCGGCGGGATCAAGCTTGGCCAGGCATTTTTCCAGGCCTACCAGGTCGTTGTGCGGAAAGCGCAGGAACTGGCCCGGACTGAGTTTGCAGCCGTCGACAATACTGGCGTGGTCATCCTTGTCGGCAATGATGCAGTCGTGCCTGCCGACCAGCGTGCTGATAGCTCCGAGGTTGGCTTGGAATCCGGTGGAATAAATCAGCGCCGCCTCCTGCTCGACCAGCCGGGCCAGCGCCTCCTCAAGCTCCAGATGGATATCGAGCGTGCCATTGAGAAAACGGGAGCCGGCGCAGCCAGTGCCGTACTTGCGTACCGCATTGACCGCCGCATCCTTGATTTTCGGATGATTGGTCAATCCCAAATAGCTGTTGGAGCCAAGCATCAGGACGCGCTTGCCCTCGATGATCACCTCCGTGTCCTGGGCCGAGGAGATCGGTCGGAAATACGGGTACAGGCCGGTCGCGCGTACCGCGTCCGCCTCCCGGAAGTTGTAAACCTTCCGCAACAGCGGAATTTCAGATCGCGCATGGCCGACCGAAACACCGCCCCCGACTTGATTGCTTGCACCGACAGTACTCTTGGCTAAATTCAATGATCTGACTCCATACCATACAGGAACTTGTAGACTTGTTGCGAAATAAACGCGTCGAGCCAACCTGGAACAGGCTCATTTCGCAAATCCCGAAAAACCGTGCGGCCAACGCACCGAATCACCCGCCGCAATTTAACCAAAAAACAACGAACACTTAACAAATGGCTGACAGACAGTATAGTAAAGCTTATTGCCGAGGATGCAAGCGCAACGATAAAAAAAGAGAGAACCATGAAAATAAGCGATTTGGTGGAAGTTCTTCAGGCCGAGCTGCTGTGCTGCCCGGAAAAAATGTCGGATCCGGTCAACGCTTTTGCGGCCAGTGATCTGCTGAGCGACATCCTAACCTTCGAAAAGGACCACTACGCCCTGCTTACCGGCCTGACGAACGCCCAGATTGTGCGCACCGCCGAAATCACCAACGCCGCCTGCGTGGTCATTCTGCGCGGGAAAAAACCGCAGCAGGCCGCCCTGCAACTGGCGCAAAACCATGAAATCCCACTGCTGCTGTCGCCTTTGTCAATGTTTGACGCCTGTGCCCGGTTAAGCGAGTTTCGGGAAAGGAGCTGAAGCATGGCCGCCTTCAACGAAAGACAGATTCGCTTCGTTCACGAGCTGATGTATCAAATCAAAGTCAGCGAAGCCATGACCACCGAGGTTGTGACCTTCCCTCCGACCGCTCGCTTTCGCGACATTCAACTTTGCATGAAGGAAAAGCGCTTCTCCGGCACTCCAATCGTCCAGGACGGAGACCTGGTCGGCATTGTCAGCATCGACGACATCATCACCGCCTTCGACCGGGGCTGCATTGACGAGCCGGTTCAGCCCCACATGACCAGGCATGTTCACACCATTCCTCAGAACTATTCGATTATCGCCGCCTCCAACCTGTTCGCCAAATACCGCTATGGCAGGCTGCCGGTGGTGGAGCGCCCCAGCAGTAGAAAACTGGTCGGCATTCTCACTTTCGGCGACATCCTCTCCAACCTTCTGTTAAAAATGAACACCATCGCCGAGCGCATCGAGCAGCAGGAGCAGTCGATGCACCAGAAGATGCAGCACGCCGGCGACAAACTTCACTTCGAGCTGGCGCCGGACAACTTCGACCTGGCTGGCACAGCTTCCACCTCGGTCAAGAAACACCTGCAAAAACTGGGGGTGGCGGCGGCGATTGTCCGGCGCGTGGCAGTCATCTGCTACGAAGCTGAAATGAACGTCATCATTCATTCCCTGGGCGGTTTCATGGACGTTGACATCGGGCGCGAGCAAATCCGTATTCATGTCGGCGACGACGGTCCGGGAATCCCGGATCTGGAAAAAGCGCTGAGCCCCGGTTATACTACAGCCAACGAAAAAATTCGAGCCCTCGGCTTCGGCGCCGGCATGGGCCTGGTCAACATCAAACGCTGCGCCGACCAATTCTCGATTAACTCATCGATGGAGACAGGCACGGAAATCGAGGCGGTGGTCCGGACCGAGCCAGCCGCCGAATAAGTATTTACAAGGAGCAACATCATGAAACTGTCGGAAATCATCAGCCACCTGGAGCTTTGCCCCTTCGTCGTCGCCGATGATTCAGTCGAAGTAACCGGCGTGCATTGCGGCGATTTGCTCAGCCACGTCATGGCCAATGTCGAGGAAGGACAGCTCTGGATCACCATTCAGGGGCATGTCAACGTCGTGGCCGTGGCGCAGTTGCGGGATGTCGCCTGCATCGTCCTCGCCGGCGACAACGCCCCGGATCCGCAAACCATCAGCAAGGCCCGCGCCCTGGGCGTCAACATTTGCGGCAGCTCCCGCAGTGCGGCAGAGCTGTGCATGGCTCTGGCCGGCAGTATTTGATGGCCTTCCGGGGGGTCCGCGGGTCGATTCGATTTTATGGATCATCGCCTTGTGGATTTCCTGAATCCTGAACCACGCACCCCAACCCCTGGCACCTGAGCAGTTACGAACAAATAAGGTATTCATAAAACGGTGACAATAACCAATTCCATTTCAAAAGCCCTGATAATTCAACCGGAATTCCCAGAGATGGGGTTT
>SLNM01000192.1 GCA_007133055.1 Lentisphaeria bacterium | reverse complement strand
CGTACACGCTGATCTCCCTCACTTCATGTGTGGCAAATTGAAACAAAGTAACACTACTGGACCCACAGATTCTGGGGAAGACCCATAATTTAATTAATTAAAAGAAGGATTTAGCTATGGTTAAGATTGCCTTTATTGGTGCCGGAAGCTTTGGCTTCACTCGCGGCCTGGTGCGGGATATGCTTTCGCTGCCTCTATTCGAGGATGCCGAGTTTGCCTTGATGGACATCCACGAAGGCCGCCTGGAAATGTCGCGCCAGGCCTGTCAAAAACTGGTCGACGCCAGTGGCAAGCCGGCAAAGGTGACAGCCACTTTGGACCGGAAAAAAGCGTTGATGGATGCCGACGCGGTATTGGTCACCATTTTGTCCGGCAGCACGGATGTGTGGCAGCATGACATCCTGATTCCCAAAAAATACGGAGTGGACATTAATATTGGCGACACCCGCGGGCCGTCCGGGATATTCCGCGCTCTGAGAACCATCCCGGAAATGCTGAATATTTGTCGCGACATGGAAGAGCTGTGCCCCGAGGCGATCATGCTGAACTACACCAACCCCATGGCCATGCTTTGCCACGCGATGCAGCGGGAAACCAGGATCAATGTCACCGGACTGTGCCACAGCGTGCAGGGAACGGCGGAGATGCTGGCGAGATGGTGCAACGTGCCGATTGCCGAAGTGGATTATGTTTGCGCCGGGATCAACCATCTGGCCTGGTACTTGAAATTCCAGCACAAAGGTCGGGATTTGTACCCGGAACTGCAAAGGATTGTCCGCGAAAACAAGGATGTCTACAATGAAGAGCAGGTGAGAAACGAAATGTTTCTTGCGTTCGATTATTATGTCACCGAGTCCAGCGGCCATAATTCGGAATACAATTGGTGGTTTCGCAAACGCCCGGAGCTGATTGAAAAATACTGCACGCACGGCACTAATTGGAACCCGGGGCACTATGCCTATATTTTGAATTCCTACAAGGAGAAGGAAAGCAAGTGGCAGGAGGAGTTCAAAGCCTGGATCGAAAGCCCGGACTGGGACGATCCGGTGAAAAGGGCGGAACGGCTGAAGCCCGGGCATGAATATGCGGCTTTCATTGTCAATTCATACATCGGCGACGATTTCTTCCGCTTCAATGGCAATGTCCCCAACACGGGACTGATCTCCAACCTGCCTGAAGGATGCTGTGTCGAAGTGCCGGTTATTGCCAGTCGCAATTCCTTGCAGCCTATGCATGTCGGCGCATTGCCATCGCAGGTGGCGCCGCTGGTCAACCTCAGCGCGCTGATCGAAACCATGACCGTGGACGCCTACCTGTCCGGAGACGCGCGCCTGGTCTATCAGGCGATTGCCAACGACCCGCTTACCGCCGCCGTGCTTTCCTTGCGTGAAATCAAGGACATGGCAAAAGAAATGTTCGAGGCGAACAAAAACCACCTGCCAAGCTTCAGCAGGATAGAATTGTAGTCGGATGGACTCAGTTTCAATGATTATCAAATTGTTGATTTACAATATTCTTTTCCCGGTCGCCTTCGTCCTCTACCTCCCTTTTTTTGTTCGCAAGCTGATGCGGCGCGGCGGCTGGCGGCGTGGCTTTGGCGAAAGGTTTGGCTTTTTCAGCCGCGACCAGCGAAACCGACTGCGCGAGCTGCGCCGTCCCGTTTGGCTGCACGCGGTCAGCGTTGGCGAAGTTGTGGCGGCCATCGGCTTTATCGAGTACTGGCGGCAAACCAGACCAGAGCTTGACTTCGTGCTTTCGACGACGACCACCACCGGCCACCGCATGGCGCAGTCAAAACTGCCTGAACGAACCGAGCTAATCTACTCGCCGATTGACTTTTTCCTGCCGGTCCTACGAACCCTGCGCCTGGTCAACCCTCGGGCGCTGATCATATTCGAAGTGGAAATCTGGCCGAGCCTGATTACCCTGGCGGCTGGCCGGAATATTGGCATTGCCCTGGTCAACGGTCGTTTCTCCGACCGCTCGGCCTGCGGCTACGCCCGGCACCGCTGGTTTTTTCGTTCCCTTTTCAAACTATTCAACTGCATTTGCGTGCAAAGCGATGCCGATGCCGACCGAGTCAGGCGGGTAATGGGGCAGTCTGCCCCGGTCTATGTTTGCAATACCATGAAGTTCGATCTAACTCCAGCGTCGGCTGTTGACAGTGCGACTCCGCTGCTCGACCAAGCCTTCTCCGACATCGCTCCGGATCAGCGCCTGGTTTGGGTGGCCGGCAGCACTCATGCAGGCGAAGAGGATTTGCTGCTGCGCATATTCAATAATCTCAGGAGTCAGTTTCCCGGACTGAGGCTGGTGCTGGTTCCGCGGCACAGCGAGCGGACGGCCAGGGTCGAGCAATGTCTGCGCCAGCATGGGCTGACCTACTGCCGTCGGAGCCTGCTGGGGCAGTCGCCGCCCGCCGCCGACTGCGAGGTTCTACTGGTGGACACCACCGGCGAGCTGATGGGGTTCTACGCCGCCGCCGATCTGGTATACGTAGGCAACAGCATGGCCGGCAATCAAGGCGGGCACAACATCATCGAGCCGGCACTGTTCGAAAAAGCCATTGTCCATGGTCGCGGCATGAACAACTTCAGGCTGGTCACCGCGCTGTTCAAGCAAGAAAAAGCCTGCATGGAAGCGGCTGACGAAGAGGAATTGCAAACCATTCTAACCGGGCTGATGGAAAATCCCGGACAACGGGCTAAATTGGGTCGGGCCGCCCGCGAAGTGGTGAAAAAATATCGTGGTGCCATGGCTAAAACACTGTCCTGCCTGGAGCAGTGCTGGAATGGGTGAATAATTCAGGCTAAATGGCTACAAATATTAACAAAAGGCAACAAAGGAAACGAAGTTTTCACCAATCGCTCTGCGATTGAAACTGTTTGCCTTTGTGTTCGTTAGCGATCTTCTGTTCAAAACAAGAAAATTCGCATGGCCGAATTCACATGAATTAATTAATCAGGCTAGGGATGACAGTACAAACCGTCTGGATTATGGCCGGAGAACCTTCCGGGGACGCTTACGGAGCGCGCCTGGCGGCGGAGCTTTTTCGGCTTCGCCCCGGACTGCGGATTGAGGGCATGGGCGGAGAGGCCATGCGCCAGGCAGGAGTGGACATTCTGGTTGACTCCACCGATCTGGCGGTGGTCGGCCTGGCGGAAGTGCTCAGGAACCTGCCTTTTTTCCGACGTATTTTCCTCCGACTGCGTCGGCAGGCAACCGCCCGCCGGCCGGCCACGGTGGTGCTGATCGACTATCCGGGATTCAATCTGCGGTTTGCCGCCGCCATGAAGCAGGCCGGGATTCCGACGGTATACTATGTCAGCCCTCAAGTTTGGGCCTGGGGGCGGAGACGGATCGGCAAGCTGGCTCGGTGGGTG
>SLNM01000026.1 GCA_007133055.1 Lentisphaeria bacterium | reverse complement strand
TCCGGCCATCCGGGCCAGTCAATCAATCAAGTCTAAGACTTCACAGCAGGCAGGAGTACCATGGAACGCATCAATTTTGGCAAGCTTCAGGAAGTTCTCGATGTCCCGGATCTGATAGCAATTCAGGTCGATTCATATTCACGTTTTTTTCAGGAGGCGGGCAAGAGTGAAATGCATCAGGTTCGAGGTTTCGAGCAAATTTTCAAGGAAATTTTTCCGATTGAAAGCATTGACCAGCAATGCACGTTTGATTTTGTCCGCTATGAGATCAGCCCGCCTCGGGTCGATGTAGTGACCTGTCTGCGCGACGGTGGGACCTTTGCCTCTCCGCTGCATGTTACCTTTCGTCTGACCACTCCCAGCGACACCAAGGAGGAGCGGGTTTACATGGGCGATATTCCGGTCATGACCGCGTCCGGTTCATTCGTGGTCAACGGAGCGGAGAGGGTGATTGTCAGCCAGCTTCATCGCAGCCCGGGCATCTGTTTTGAACGGGAGCGCCATCCCAGCGGTCGTCCGCTTTATTCGTTTCGGGTGATACCCGACCGTGGTTCCTGGATGGAAGTGCAGTTTGACATCCAGGATCTTATTCACATTTTTCTGGATCGCCGCCGCCGGCGCCGCCGTTTTTTGATCAGCACTTTTCTGCGGGCTTTGGGCTGTGAAACCAACCGTGAGCTGCTTGAGGCCATCTACGGCGTGGTTAAGATGACTCCTGCCAAGCTGTCCCGGGCGGAGGATGTTTCAGTGTATTATGCGGCCGAGGACGTGCCTTTGCCGGGCGAACCCATGCCGGAGAGTGCCGGCAGCCCGGTCGGAGCGGAGGCAGAGGTTGTTGCAGGCGATGAAGCAATCGACGAGGTTGGGAGCAGGAGTGCGTTTTTGGTTGCGCAGCTCGAGCCGCTCACCGAGGAGTCAGTGGAGGCGTTGCGTCAAGCCGGGGTGAAGTCGCTGGCCGTGGTTGACACCAGTGAGCTTGGTGATTATTTCGTTCGCTGTTTGCAGCGTGATCCGGCTCGGACCACCGAGGAGGCGCTGAAGGAAATCTACCGTCGCCTGCGCCCCGGCGATCCGCCCAACATCAACAGCGCCAAGCAATTGTTAAAGCGTTTGTTTTTTGACCTCCGTCGTTATGACCTGGGACTGGTGGGCCGGCACAAGATCAATCAGAAGCTTGACTTGAAGATCGACCCTGAAACCCGGGTTTTGGTGATGGAAGACTTGCTGGCCGCCACTGCTCAACTGATGCGCCTGCGCAACACCAACGGCCCGGTGGACGACATCGACCATCTCGGCAATCGTCGTATTCGGACGGTCGGCGAGCTTCTGCAAAATCATTGTCGGGTCGGGCTGATGCGCACCGAGCGTTTGATTCGGGAGAGAATGACGTTGCTGGACATGGAGGCGTCCGACATCACTCCTGGCAAGCTGGTCAATCCGAAGGCGTTTGCCAGCGTGGTCCGCGACTTCTTCGCCCGCAATCAGCTTAGTCAGTTCATGGACCAGACCAACTGTCTGGCGGAGCTGACCAACAAGCGCCGTCTCAGCGCCCTGGGGCCTGGCGGGCTGACTCGCGAGCGGGCCGGGTTTGAAGTGCGGGACATTCACACCAGCCATTACGGGCGGGTTTGCCCGATTGAAACTCCGGAGGGTCCCAATATTGGTTTGATCTCATCGCTTGCTCTCTATGGCAGGATCAATCCCTACGGTTTCATTGAAGCGCCCTACCGCCGGGTCAAGGACGGCGTAGTCAGCCAGAAGGTGGACTATTTAACCGCCGACCAGGAGGAGAAATATGTCATAGCCCAGGCCAACGCACCGCTTGATGAGCAGTCGCGATTTATCAACTCCTACGTGTTGTGCCGTCAGCACGGCGAGCCGGCGGAGCTTCCTCGCGAAACAGTCGAGTACATGGACGTATCTCCCAAGCAGCTGGTCAGCGCCGCTGCCGGGTTGGTGCCATTTCTCGAGCATGACGACGCCAACCGGGCCTTGATGGGTTCCAACATGCAGCGTCAGGCGCTGCCGCTGCTGAGTCCGGAGGCGCCCAGTGTCGGCACCGGCATGGAAGCCGGAGTGGCTCGTGATTCGCGGGCGGTATTGTGCGCCGATTGTGACGGGGTGGTGGTTGCAACCTCGGCCGAGAAGATTGTCACCACCGCCGACGGCAAACCGGTGGACAAGACCAGAAAGCCTGACCAGGTTCGCCGGTATGATCTGATTAAGTTCATGCGGTCCAATGCTTCGACCCTGGTCAGCCAGCGTCCGCTGGTGCGACAGGGGGACAAGGTCAAGGCTGGCCAGGTGATTGCCGACGGCTCGGCCACCGTCGATGGCGAGCTGGCTTTGGGACGCAATGTATTGGCGGCCTTCATGCCGTGGTGCGGCTATAATTTCGAGGATGCCATCGTCATCAGCGAGCGTTTGGTCAAGGAGGATGTATATACCAGCATCCAGATCAACCAGTTTGACATAGTCGCCCGGGATACCAAGCTGGGTCCCGAGGAGATCACCCGCGACTTGCCCAATGTGAGCGAGGAGATGCTGCGCAACTTGGATCACGAAGGAGTGATTCGGGTAGGCGCCGAGGTTCACCCCGGCGATATTTTAGTGGGCAAGATCACTCCCAAGAGCGAAACTGAACTGGCTCCCGAGGAGCGTTTGCTGCGGGCTATTTTTGGCGAGAAAGCTTCCGATGTCAAGGACAGCTCGCTGTATCTGCCTTATGGTGCTTCCGGCATGGTCATGGATGTGCGTACCGAGCGCCGGATTGATCCGGCCAAGGCCCGCATTACCAAGGCGGAGATCAAGCGCCAGGTCAAGGAGGCCGAGAACGATCACAAGTCGCAGACGGCCGAGGTGGCGGATGATTTGGCGGACAAGCTGGCCGAGGCTTTGCTGGGTTCCAAGCTGACGGTCGAGGTGGTTTGCCGCGAGCAGGACAGCCAGGAGGCCGAGGTTATTATCCCGATCAATCGCAAGATTACCAAGGTCATGCTCAGGAATCTGGCACAGAACTATGATAGTTACGAGCTGCCGCCGGGGCCGACCAAGGACCAGATCGATGAAATCATAACTCCTTTCCGCCCGCGATTCCGGGCCATCGACATGCGCTTCCAGGAAATTGTCGATGGATTGGAGGGCGGCGACGGATACGATCCGGGCGTGCTTAAGAGTGTCAAGGTCTACATTGCCAGCAAGCGCAAGGTTTCGGTCGGCGACAAACTGGCCGGCCGCCATGGCAACAAGGGAATCATCGCTCGCATTGTACCGGAACAGGATTTGCCGTTTATGCCGGATGGTACTCCGGTCGACATTATTCTCAATCCTCTGGGGGTGCCCAGCCGCATGAATGTCGGACAGGTGCTGGAAACTCAGTTGGGATGGGCCGCCAAGGTGCTGGGCATCAAGGTGGCGACCCCGGTTTTCGACGGCATCGGCGAGGACAAGATTGTCGGGCTGACCAAGGACGCCCGTCGAACCCTGGCGGAGAGTCGCGGCTGGACCATGGACGAGGATGGTAGAATCTTCGACGAGGATGGTCGGGACCGCAGTGACTTTTTTATCGGCACGGATGGGAAATGCACCCTTTACGACGGGCGCACCGGCGAAAAGTTTGCCCAGCGAGTGGCGGTGGGGCAGATGTATATTTTGAAGCTCGACCATATGGTGGCCGACAAGATTCACGCCCGCGCCGTCGGGCCATACTCCCTGGTTACCCAGCAGCCTCTGGGCGGCAAGGCTCAGCACGGCGGCCAGCGGTTCGGGGAAATGGAAGTCTGGGCGCTCGAGGCCTACGGCGCGGCCCATACTTTGCAGGAGATGCTGACGGTAAAAAGTGACGATGTCCGGGGCAGGACCAGAGTTTATGACTCCATTCTCAAGGGCGAGAACGCGCTTGAGGTCAGCATCCCCGAATCCTTCAATGTTCTGATGAAGGAGATGCAGAGCCTGGGGCTGGATGTCCGGGTGCGTCGCGGCAAGACTTCGAGTCCCTGACCTCGGCACGTCGGTCGGACGGATCGGCCTTCGCCGGGAATCGTGTCTGAGGGGGTGGTGAAGGCCGCACTGGCCGAGGGCAGCTTGGTTGTTCGCTCCCCGAACCGCAAAGTCGGGGCGGACATTGGAACAAGCCAAGTATGACGGGGCGTGGATTCCGTAGAATATCATTGTTTTTTCGTTGCAAATCAACCTGCACCATTTAACCTGGAGGCTGTTATCTTGAATAGTAACGCCATGAAAGAAATTCTTGACATTTCGGACAGCGACTCTTTCAGTTGTGTCACCATCGGGGTGGCTTCTCCGGAAATCATTCGTTCCTGGAGCCGGGGTGAGGTTAAGAACCCGGAGACCATCAACTACCGTTCTTTCAAGCCGGAAAAGGGCGGTTTGTTTTGCGAGCGTATTTTCGGACCCACCCGCGACTGGGAATGTAATTGCGGCAAGTACAAGAGAGTCAAGCACAAAGGTATTGTCTGCGACCGTTGCGGCGTCGAGGTTACTCAGTCCCGGGTTCGGCGCGAGCGCATGGGGCATCTTGAGCTGGCGGTGCCGATCTGTCATATCTGGTTTTTCAAATGCATGCCCAGTCGGCTTGGGTTGATGCTCGACATGACGGCGCGTGAGCTGGAGCGCATCATCTACTACGAAAACTGGGTGGTCGTAGACTCCGGGGACACGCCGTTGCAGCACAAAAGTTCGCTCACCGACGACGAGTATCGGGAGGCCCGCGAGACCTACGGCAGCAATTTTCAGGCTGGCATGGGGGCGGAGGCGATTCAATCTCTGCTTGGGCAGTTGAACTTGGAATCGCTGCAGTCCGAGCTGGAGATGCAGATGCAGAGCACCAGAAGCAAGGCGGAGCGCAAGAGAATCGCCAAACGGCTGCGCCTGGTCGAGGGGTTCCACCAGAACAACATGGACCCGAAGTGGATGATTTTGACCATGCTGCCGGTGATTCCGCCTGACCTGCGTCCGCTGGTGCCGTTGGAGGGGGGAAGATTCGCCACCTCCGACCTTAACGATCTCTACCGCCGGGTGATCAATCGCAACAACCGACTGAAGAATTTGCTGCAACTGCATACCCCGGAAGTGATTATCCGCAATGAAAAACGCATGCTCCAGGAAGCGGTCGACGCTCTGCTCGACAATGGTCGCCATGGCCGGCCGGTAACCGGCACCGGCAATCGTCCGCTGAAGTCGCTCAGCGACATGCTCAAGGGCAAGCAGGGACGGTTCCGCCAGAATCTGCTGGGCAAACGGGTCGACTATTCGGGTCGTTCGGTGATTGTGGTTGGTCCTGAGTTGGAGCTGCATCAGTGCGGGCTGCCCAAGGAAATGGCTCTGACTTTGTTCGAGCCTTTCATTATCAATCGGCTGCGCGAGGTTGGCGCCGTGCATACGGTGCGTAACGCCAAGAAAATGATTGAGCGCCGGGCGTCGATTGTCTGGGATGTATTGGACGAGGTAATCAAGGGTCATCCGATATTGCTCAACCGCGCTCCAACCTTGCATCGGCTGAGCATACAGGCCTTCGACCCGATTCTGATCGAGGGGCAGGCAATACGTTTGCATCCGCTGGTCTGCCAGGCTTACAACGCCGACTTCGACGGCGACCAGATGGCGGTTCATATTCCGCTGTCCAACGAGGCGCAAATGGAGGCTAGGACAATGATGTTGTCCTCGAACAACCTTTTTTCGCCCGCCAACGGCCAGCCGATCGCCACTCCCAGCCAGGACATCGCGCTCGGTGTTTACTATCTGACTTGCACACCCAGAAAATCGAATCAAAACCAGGATTCGGAGACAAAGCCCCCCGCCTTTAACGACTATTTCGAGGTGCTGCGAGCCTTGCACGCCGGCAAAGTCAGCATTCATCAGTGGATTCGGCTGCGAAATCCTGATTTGGGCAGTAACGGACGGCCATGGGGCGATGCGCAGGTTAAGTTTATCGAAACCACTGCCGGGCGCTGTATTTTCAAGGAAATCTGGCCGGACGAGCTGGGGTTCTTCAACCAGGTTGTGGGCAAGAAAACGCTGGGCACGATGATCAGGACCTGCTATGAGGTGTCCGGGCATAAAGAGGTTGTGGCTCTGCTCGACCGCTTGAAGAACCTTGGATACGAATATGCGACCCAGGCTGGGTTTTCGATTGCCATCAGCGACATGATTATTCCCCGCGAGAAAGGGGAGCGGGTGGCCGAGGCCACCGAACAGGTTATGCAGGTTCGCAGGCAACGGGAGCAGGGGATTATCACGGAGAACGAGCGCAACCAGAAATGCATTGACATTTGGACCCAGACCGCCAACGAGCTGTCGGCGGTGCTCTATCAGACCTTGGAGGCCAACGACGGGCGGGATGACATCAATCCGGTCTTTGCCATGCTTGACTCAGGCGCCCGCGGCACGCGCGACCAGGTCAAGCAGTTGGCTGCCATGCGCGGACTGATTGCCAAGCCGTCCGGCGAGATTATCGAACGGCCGATTTTGGCCAACTTCCGCGAGGGGCTTTCCGTTCTGGAGTATTTCCTGAGCTCGCACGGCGCCCGCAAAGGATTGGCCGACACGGCGCTGAAAACCGCCGACTCAGGCTATATGACGCGCAAGCTGGTCGATGTCGCCCACGATGTGGTGTGCGTCGAAAAGGATTGTCACACGGTCAACGGCATCTGGGTCAGGGGGATCATCGAGGGGGACGAGGAAATTGTGCCGCTGAGGGATCGCATTGTCGGTCGCTTCAGCATCGATGACATCCACAACCCTCTGAGCGATGACAAGGCCGAATTGCTGGTTCGGGCCAATCAGGAGATCACACCGGCGATTGCCGACAAGATCATCGATGTCGGCATTGAGCGGGTGCATTTGCGCTCGGTGCTGACCTGTGAAAGCAAGGGAGGCATCTGTGTCCTTTGCTATGGTCGCAATTTGGCCACCAACGAGCTGCCTCTGGAGGGTGATGCTTTGGGCATTATCGCCGCGCAGTCGATTGGTGAGCCGGGTACCCAGTTGACCATGCGGACTTTCCATTACGGCGGCACCGCCACTGTGGCTTTCCGCCAGCCGGTGCTCCGGGCCAAAGTAAACGGCACGCTGCGTCTCGAGGATATCCGGTCGGTGGCCCAGGAAGATGGCCGGCTGGTAGTGCTTAACCGAAACGGCTTTGCCGTGATCGAAGGCAAGGACGGGATCGAGCTGGAGCGGCACAAGCTGCTGAGCGGCACTGTGCTTTCGCAGAAGAATGGAGAGGCATTGCGCAAGAACCAGGTGTTCGCCTCGTGGGACCCCTACAATCTGCCGATCATCAGTGAGGCTCAGGGGCGGATTGGCTATCGCGATCTGATCGAGGGGGTTACGCTGAAGCGCGAGGTAGAGCAAGCGACCGGCACCGAGGAAGTCACGGTGATGGAGCATCGGGAGGATTTGCATCCGCAATTGGTGGTGCTGGACGGCAAGGACAGGATTCTTGACCACTACAGCATGCCTGGCGGCGCCCATATCATGGTTGAGGAAGGGGAGATCGTGCGTGCCGGCCAGACCATTGCCCGTACGCCGAGGCAAATATCCCGAACTCGGGACATCACCGGCGGTCTGCCCAGAGTGTCCGAGTTGCTTGAGGCCAGAAGGCCCAAGGAGGCGGCGGAGATTGCCAAGATCGACGGAGTGATTGAGTTTGGCAGGATTACCCGCGGCAAGCGTACGGTGGTGATTCGCGACACAGAGAGCGGCCAGGAGGAGGAGCATGTGATTCCGGCCGCCAAGCGTTTGGTGGTTTTCAACGGTGATTTTGTCCGCAAGGGTCAGCCGATAACCGACGGTGCCGAGGTGCCGCAGGAAATACTCGAAGTCTGCGGTCCGCAGGAACTGCGCGAGCATCTTGTCAACCAGGTTCAGGAGGTTTATCGTTTGCAGGGGGTTGAGATTAACGACAAGCACATAGAGATTATCGTGCGTCAAATGATGCGGAAGGTTCGAGTGACCGATCCGGGCACCACCGTTTTCCTGTATGGCGAGACGATTGACCGCGGCAAGTTTGTCGAGGAGAACGCCCGGGTCATCGCCGAGGGCGGCCAGCCGGCCGAGGCGCAGCCGATTCTTCTGGGCATCACCAAGGCATCCTTGGAAACCGAGAGCTTTATCTCGGCCGCCTCGTTCCAGGACACCACCCGGATTCTGACCGAAGCCGCCACTTCCGGCGCGGTCGATCATCTGATGGGGTTCAAGGAGAATGTGATCATGGGGCATCTGATTCCGGCGGGCACCGGCTACTCCAAGGTACATGATGTGGCGCTCAAGAAGAACGTTCCCGAGTCCGAGGCCGAAGGGGAGGAACGGGCTGTGGATGCGGAGCGTCAGGAGGCAGAGGCAAAAAAGGACAAGCTGGCCCAGGCCAAGGCGGTGCTGGATATCTAGTGAGGCTCTTCGCGAAAATGGCAATGCACCGAATTCGTGTTGGTTTAAACCTTGTCCAGAACAAAAATCCGGCAGTTATTAATATTTTCGGCCGGGCTTGAATTAAGACAATACGAGTTTACTTTACAAACCTGTTTTTCGGGACAATACAACAAGGACATTAAAGTATGCCTACGATTAATCAACTGGTGCGCAAGGGGCGCAGGGCAAAGGTTGCCGGCAAACGCGCTCGGGCGCTGGCTGGCAGCCCGCAAAGGCGCGGGGTATGTCTGCAAGTGACCACGCGCACTCCGAAGAAACCCAATTCAGCCTTGCGCAAGATTGCCCGCGTACGCCTGACCAACGGCCAGGAAGTCACTGCCTACGTTGGCGGCGAGGGTCATAACTTGCAGGAGCACAGCGTCGTTCTGGTGCGTGGCGGCAGAGTGCGGGACTTGCCCGGCGTGCGCTATCATATTGTGCGTGGTTCGCTTGACTGCCTGGGGGTTGACGGGCGCAAACGGGGACGCAGCAAATACGGAGCCAAAGGCTCCTGACTGTTCGCCATCGACGGGGTCCGGCACCGTTAGGTGCCAGAGCGGCGAAGCTCGATTCTTTCCGCCGATCAACGGCGATGGCTGCGTTGATTTGAGGGGACGCGGACGGGAGATGCACTCACTGCCGCATTAAGTTCGAAGGCCCGGGCTTGCCTGCCCGGCTCTGGAATTGCGGTTGAAACCAAACTTTTTTTTAAGTAAGCAGGAAATTTGATGTTATGAGAAGAAGACGCGCGGAAAAACGTGAGCTGATACCTGACGTTAAGTACAACAGCGAGCTGGTCGCCCGAATGATAAATTTTTTGATGGAGCGCGGCAAGAAGTCGGTGGCCCGGAAAATTGTCTATCAGGCTTTGGAAACCCTGGGGGAGAAGAAGCCGGAGACTGATCCTTTGGAAATTTTTTTACAGGCCATAGAGAATGTCAAGCCGCAACTTGAGGTGAAGAGCCGGCGGGTTGGCGGCGCCACCTACCAGGTGCCGGTCGAGGTTAATCCCGAGCGCCAGGTCTCGCTCGCCATGCGCTGGATACTCGGCTTCGCCCGAGCCCGCAAGGGGGCAATGCAGGACACCTTGGCCAGTGAACTGATGGATGCCTATGAAAATACCGGTAACGCGGTGAAAAAACGGGATGACACCCATAAAATGGCGGCTGCCAACCGTGCCTTCGCCCATTATCGATGGTAGTGAGAGATGTCAACCTTTGACTGATTTTTCATGCGGATGAATAAAGACACCAAAAAAAATCAATACCAGGAGGCGTCGGGGCGTCAGGTTCCTTTGGACAAGGTGCGCAACATCGGCATCATGGCTCATATTGATGCGGGAAAGACCACCTTGAGCGAGCGTATTCTGTTCTATTCCGGGATCAGCTATCGGATTGGCGAGACCCACGAGGGCACTGCCACCATGGATTGGATGGAGCAGGAGCAGGAGCGCGGGATCACCATCACCAGCGCCGCCACCACCTGTTTCTGGCGTGGCCACCGGGTGAACATCATTGACACCCCGGGGCATGTTGATTTCACCGCCGAAGTGGAGCGGTCCCTGCGGGTTTTGGATTCGGCGGTCGCTGTCTTCTGCGCAGTGGGCGGAGTGCAGCCTCAGTCGGAAACAGTCTGGCGGCAGGCGAGAAAGTACGGGGTGCCGATCATTGCCTATGTCAATAAAATGGACCGGGTCGGCGCTGATTTCAATCGGGTGGTGGATGAGATCAGGGACAAGTTGTCGGCCACTCCGGTTCCTTTGCAAATACCCTGCGGCAGCGAGGGGCAATTTGCCGGAGTGATCGACGTGCTGGCCGGCGAGAAGCTGACCTTCGGTGAGGACGACCAGGGGATGGCCGTGCAGCGACAGCCGGTGCCGGAGGACATGAAGGAGCAGATACGGGCGGCGCGGGAATACATCATCGAGTGTCTGGCCGAGTTTGACGACCTGATTACCGAGCGTTTTCTGCTGGAGCAGGAGATTGACGACCAGGAGCTGCGGCAGGCATTGCGGCGCACCGTCCTGGCCGGACAGATTGTCCCCGTTGCCTGTGGCAGCGCCTTTAAAAATAAAGCAGTGCAGCCATTGCTTGATGCCGTGGTCGATTACTTGCCGTCCCCGGTCGATGTCTGGGAAATTCGTGGTTCCGATCCGGAAACCGGCGAGCCAATGACCCGGCACGCCGGCGACGACCAGCCGTTTGCCGCTTTGGCTTTCAAGCTGATGACTGACCCGTATGTTGGCAAGCTGGTTTTTTTCCGGGTTTATTCCGGCATCGCCAAGCAGGGGATGACGATTTACAACCCGCGAACTCGCAGGAAGGAGAGGCTCGGGCGGTTGTTGCAAATGCACGCCAATTCGCGCGAGCAGAGAGAGGAAGTTTACAGTGGCGACATCGCCGCGGCGGTTGGGCTCAGCCAGGTGGCCACCGGCGACACCCTTTGCTGCCGGGAGCAGCCGGTGGTGCTGGAGTCGGTGACTTTTCCGGAACCGGTTATCAGTTTGGCAGTGGAGCCCAGGAGCAATGCTGACCGGGACAAATTGACTGACTCCCTCGGGCATCTGGTGCAGGAGGACCCCACTTTCCGGGTGCGCACCGACGAGGAAACCGGACAGACCGTGATCTCGGCCATGGGCGAGCTGCATCTGGAGATTCTGCTTGACCGTCTGAAGCGCGAGTTCAAGGTTGATGCCAATGTCGGGCAACCGCAAGTGGCGTATCGCGAGCGGATTTGCCGGTCGGCCCAGGCGGAGGGGCGTTTTGTCCGTCAGACCGGTGGTCGCGGGCAGTACGGGCATGCGATTATCGAGCTTCTTCCCGGCGAGCCTGGGAGCGGGATTGAATTTGAAAACAAGGTGGTTGGCGGCAGGATTCCGAAGGAATATATTTCGGCGGTGGAGAACGGTGTTCGCGAAGCGGCGGAGGGCGGTGTTCTGGCCGGCTACCCGCTGGTCGACTGGAAATGTCACATCCTTGACGGATCATACCATGCCGTTGATTCATCCGAGGTAGCCTTCAAAGTTGCCGGATCAATGGCGCTGAAGGCGGCGGCTCAGAAAGCCGGGGTGGAGCTGCTGGAGCCGGTTATGAGTATGGAAGTAACCACGCCCGAGGAGCATGTCGGCGATTTGATCGGCGACATTTCGGGCCGGCGCGGGCAGATTTCCGAAATGGACACCCGCGGTGATACGGTGGTGGTCAAAGCCTTGACACCGCTGTCGGAAATCTTCGGCTATGCCACAGCCATTCGCTCGCTGTCGCGCGGGCGGGCTACGTTTGTGGCCGAACTGTCGCACTTTGAGAAAGTGCCGCAGGCATTGCAGAAGGAAATATTGAAAAAGGCCTCCTAGCCTGCATTGTTCAGGCTAGGATTAACAACTCAGGCTGGCCTGGTAGTTCAGGTTGGCCTCGCAATCACAACCGAGATTCAGAGAACAGGAAGATGGCAGCAAAACAAATGATTCGCATCAGGCTTCAGGGCTTTGATCACCGTGTTTTGGACCAGTCCACCGGCGACATTGTCAGAACGGTCAAGCGCAGCGGCGCCCGGGTCACCGGTCCGATTCCGCTGCCCACCAGGATTGAACGCTTTTCGGTCAATCGTTCGCCGCACGTCAACAAGAAGTCGATGGAGCAGTTTGAAATCCGTACCCATAAAAGAATGATGGACATTGTTGATCCGACGGCTAAAACTGTGGACGAACTGAAAAAACTAAGTCTGCCCGCCGGGGTCGACATTGCGATTAAGATTTGAAGGAAGTACCGATTATGAAGGGTATTATTGGCAAAAAACTGGGGATGACCCAGGTTTTCGAGGAGAGCGGGCGTCGGGTTTCGGTTACCGCCTTGCAAGCCGGCCCATGCATGGTTACCGGTCTGCGCAGTCAGGAGAAGGATGGTTATTCGGCGGTTCAGCTTGGCTTTGGACGCCGCAGCCATCGCCGCGTTTCCAAGGCTGTCAAGGGTCATCTGCGTGCGTCCGGCCTGGAGGACGCGCCGCCTCTGACCATGCGGGAGATCAGGCTGGCCGAGGATGGCGAAATGAAAGTCGGCGAAACCATCGGCGTAGATATCTTTGAGCCCGGTGAATATGTCGATGTTTCGGGCCGCAGCAAAGGTCGTGGTTTTCAGGGAGTGGTAAAGCGCTACAACTTCGGTGGCGGCCGCGCCTCGCACGGCGGCGGTTGGATGCGCCGGCCCGGTTCGATCGGAATGTGCGTCAACCCCGGTAAGATTTACAAGGGTCGTAAGATGCCGGGTAGGATGGGCGGCGTGCGGCGTACCTCGCAGAGTTTGCGTGTGGTTGCGGTGCGTCCGCAGGAGAATGTAATGCTGGTCGAGGGTTCTGTGCCCGGAGCCAGTGGCGGGCTGGTGCTGATCCGGCAGGCGGTGAAGAGGTAACCCTGGTCTGGCTATAATATTTGCGGAGTTTTG
>SLNM01000002.1 GCA_007133055.1 Lentisphaeria bacterium | reverse complement strand
GTTGAGAGTTCGATTGCCCAGGCACCCCAGTTCAGACTTTTCATAACAGAGGATTCACCACATGAGTAGAATAGCTTTTATCGGCACCGGGGTAATGGGCAGGAGCATGGCCGCACATCTGTTGGCGGCTGGCCACGAGCTGCATGTCTATTCGCGAACCAGGAAAAAGGCCGCTGACTTGCTGGCGAACGGCGCCCGATGGCACGATGATCCGGGAACGGCCACCGCCGCGGCCGAGTTCGTGTTCACGATCGTCGGCATGCCGCGCGATGTCGAGGAAGTTTATTTCGGAGAAAAAGGAATAATCGCCAACCTGCAACCCGGCGCGGTCGCTATCGACATGACCACTTCCACCCCGGCTCTGGCCGAGCGCATTGCCGAGGCTGCCAGGCAAAGGGGGGGATGCGCTCTCGACGCCCCGGTTTCCGGCGGCGACAAAGGCGCCCGCGAAGGCATTCTTTCAATCATGGTCGGCGGCGACCGGAAAGGGTTTGACCGAACCCTGCCCCTGTTCGAGCTGATGGGCAGGAACATTGTCTATCAGGGATCGGCCGGACATGGGCAGCGCTGCAAGATTTGCAACCAGATCGTCGTCGCCATGAATATGCTCGGGGTTTGCGAATCCCTGGCCTTTGCCGCCAAATCGGGACTGGCGCCGAAAACCGTGCTGCAAAGCATCTCGGCCGGCGCCGCCGGCAGTTGGGCGCTGACCAATCTGGCGCCAAAGATGCTCGACCATGATTTCGCGCCCGGCTTCTATGTCAGGCATTTTGTCAAGGACTTGACGATCGCGGTCGAGGCGGCGGCCGAACTCGGGGTCTCGGTCGAGGGAGTGAAGCTGGTCAAAAGTATGTATGAAAAACTGGCGGCACGCGGCTTCGAGTACGACGGCACGCAGGCACTCTACAAACTATGGGGAGACGAATGATGAAAAAACTAATCGAAAACTTCAGGAATCCCGGCAACCTTTATCGGGGCAAGCCTTTCTGGGCCTGGAACGGCAGGCTGGAGCCGGCGGAACTGCAACGTCAAATCCGCCTGATGTCGAGAGCCGGTCTCGGTGGTTTCTTTATGCACTCGCGGGTCGGGCTCGCCACGCCATACTTGTCCGAAGAGTGGTTCGAGTGTGTCGGCGCCTGCCTGGAACAGGCAGGCAAGCTGGACATGGAAGCCTGGCTCTACGACGAGGACCGCTGGCCTTCGGGGGCGGCCGGCGGCCTGGTCACCAAGAACCCGGCCTATCGCATGCGTTCACTGATGATCTACGAGCTGGACAATCCGGAGGATTGCGATTGGCGGCAGGCTCTGGCCGTTTTCGCCGGCAGGCTGGACGACGGCGAAGCCCGCAACCTGCGCCGGGTCCGCCAGGAAACTCCTGCCTTGGCGGCGGGCGAGTCGCTGCTGGTGTTCCAGGTCGTGGTTCACGGTCTGACCGATTGGCACAATGGCTACAGCTATCTGGACACCCTGAACCATGAAGCGGTGCAGGAGTTTATCAAGATCACGCACGAAGCCTATCGTCAGCATTGCGGCGATGATTTCGGCAAGCTGGTGCCGGGGATTTTCACCGACGAACCGCGCTACGGCAAGTCGCCGGGAGAGGCGGCTTCCGCCCTGCCCGCCAACGCCGTGGACATGCCCTGGACCGACCGTCTGCCGGAGTTTTTCCAGCAGCGGCATGGCTATGACCTGCTAGACCACCTGCCGGAGCTGCGCTACCGGGTCGATGGCCAACCGGTCAGCCAGGTTCGCTGGCATTTCTTCGATTGCGTCACCTGGCTGTTCACCGACGCTTTCTCCCGCCAGATCGGCGAGTGGTGCGAGCAGCACAAGCTCGCCTTTACCGGCCATGTCATGGCCGAGCAAACCTTGTCCAGCCAGACCGACATGGTCGGCAGCGCCATGCGCTTCTATGAACACATGCAGGCGCCGGGCATGGATATCCTGACCGAATACAGCAGGGAATACGACACCGCCAAACAGGTGTCCTCGGTAGCCCGGCAGTTCGGACGGCTCTGGCGGCTGACCGAAACCTATGGCTGCACCGGCTGGCAGTTTCCGTTCGCCGGGCACAAGGCGATCGGGGACTGGCAGGCCGCCCTCGGAATCAATCTGCGCTGCCAGCACCTGTCATGGTACACTATGCTCGGCCAGGCCAAGCGCGATTATCCGGCGGCCATCTTCTATCAGTCACCCTGGTGGGAGCACTACCGCAAGGTGGAGGATTACTTCGCCCGAATCAACGCCGTGCTCACGCGTGGCAAGGAAGTCCGCGATATTCTGGTGGTTCACCCGGTCGAGAGCATGTGGTTGCTGCCCTTGACCGGCAAAAAGCCGGGCCCAAAGGTCGAGGCGCTCGACCGCATGCTGGTCGACCTGCGGGACTCCCTGCTGGCGGCCAACCTCGACTTCGACTACGGGGACGAGGACATCCTGGCCAGGCATGGCCGGGTCGAGGACTCCTGCCTTCGAGTCGGCCAGGCCGACTACCGCGCCGTGGTGGTGCCGCCCCAGACCACTGTCCGCGGCGCCACCCTGGAGCTGCTGGAAAAATTCCGCGCGGCCGGCGGGCTGGTGGTATTCGCAGGCCAGCCGCCCGCCTATGTCGACGCCCTGCCCGATACACGGGCAAACGACCTGGCCGCCAGGTGTGAACAGGCGCCGAGCCAGGGCACTGAACTGGCGGTCGCGCTCGAACCGGTGCGCAGAGTATCGATTGCCGACGAACACGGTCGCGAGCTGTCGCCCACCCTCTACCTGCTGCGCGAGGATGCCGATGCCTTCTACCTGTTCATTGCCAATACCGGCGAGAATATGCGCCGCGGCGAGCGCGGACCTTGCAACCATGGCGGAGTGCGTACGCGCCACCTGGCCTTTCCCCGGGTCGAGGTGGTCTTGTCGGCCACCCTCGACCAACCACCCCGCCTGCTCGATCCTGAGACCGGCAATATATCCACGCCGCGCCATCGCTTCGAGGACGGGCAAGTTCGAGTCTTCACCTCGCTGCCCGCGCTCGGCAGCCGCTTGCTGGTGTTCCCGCGGCAACCGGGTGCGGCGCTGCCCGACAACCCGCATTCCGAACTGACTACAATCCGGGAAACTCACCTGCCACAGGACGGATGGGAATGCCGGCTCACCGAGGCGAACAATCTGGTGCTCGACCGCCCCCGCTACCGGATCGGCGACCAGCCCTGGCAGGAGGCCGAGGAGATTCTGCGGATTGATTCCGCCGTATGCAAATCGCTCGGGATCAAGCCCCGCGGCGGCGCCATGAAACAGCCCTGGGCTCGCGCTTCGCAAGCCGACGGCCCAACGGTTCGCATTGTCCTGCAATACCGGTTCGAGGCTGAATACATCCCCGTCGGCCCGCTCTATCTGGCGGTCGAACAGCCAGCCACATT
>SLNM01000300.1 GCA_007133055.1 Lentisphaeria bacterium | reverse complement strand
GTTCCAGGTCGCCGATGTTGGCATGGGCTCGAATAACTTCAGGATAGGCAAACGCCCATTGCTCGAAAAGCTTGCGCTGGATGCGTTCGACCGATTGCCGGGCCAGCTCGACATCCTCATGGTCATTCTGACGTCGTTCAATGAATATAGTGTAATGATAGAGCGCCTTGATCGGGTCCTCACGATGATCCTCGTACAGAATGCCAAGCTGAAAATGTGCTTCGTCAACCCCGGGGCTGACTCGCAAGCATTTGTGGAAGGCGGCTATGGCTTCGTCCATTTGATTGTCCTGGCGCAGCGAAAGACCATGCTGGTAATAGGGGTTGGCGGTCCCTCCCGGCATGTCCTCGCCGCAACCTCCGGAAAACAGCAGTCCGCCGCTCAGAAGTAGAGTGAAAAGGATACGATACCGGTTTGTGCCGTTCATTGTGCAACCCTCGAATTAAGTGTTTCGGAACCGTTGATGGATAAATGTATCCCCCGCGGGAACAATGTCAAGGCGCGCCCTCCGGAAGAGGGTAGGCCGTCAGTCATCGGTGCGTCGGTTGGAACAAGCAGCCGGAAAACGATTACGGCAGACGTTATTTGTGCCTGCTTATTTCAAGTATGTTGCAAATGCGTAAAATTATCCCAAGACGGCGAGAGCCGCATGTTCTCGCGGCTATTTATCCCGCCGCCACCGGACTTGTCCCGGTGGAGCAAATGTTCAGAGCCAATGACGCGAAGCGTCAAGGTCAATAGCCCCAAAGGGGCGGAGTCATCGTAGCCCAGGGTTAAGCGCAGCGCAACCCTGGGTAGAAGTCAGAAGATCAATTGTGCCCTGAAGGGGCACT
This sequence comes from Lentisphaeria bacterium, assembly GCA_007133055.1. Classification (GTDB taxonomy): domain Bacteria; phylum Verrucomicrobiota; class Lentisphaeria; order Oligosphaerales; family PUNB01; genus SLNM01. Next base: position 2,572 of record SLNM01000300.1, on the reverse strand, counting down.
GCAACCACGGATCGTCGATGTGCTTTTCCGAAAACCGGTCGACGATTAAGGGCGACGATTATGGTGGACGCGTTCCGTGCTTCGCACCCCCAACACCCTTAACCGATCCCATAACCAGGCTGGGAATTGACGAAAACTATGCGGGGCGCTTTCAGCGCACTTATTGTTCGGTATCGCTAATGATGCAACTTTGACTGACGCATAACTCAATTGCTCGCTTTCGGCTTGCAGGTCGGGGAATAGGCATTACAATTGAAAGGCGAGCCGAAAACACCAATTCCAAGGAATAACAGCCGATGATTGATGCCAAAGCCATAGTCGCTCCGGGGGCGCAATTGGGGAGCGGGGTGTCCGTTGCCCCCTTTGCTCTGATTGACCAGCATGTTGTGGTCGGGGACGGCTGCCGCATCGGGCCGCATGTTCATCTGACCGGTCATACCAGGATCGGCGCCAACACCAATATCCATACCGGCGCGGTTATCGGCGATGAACCGCAGGACTATCATTACCGGGGGGAAACCAGCTTTGTCGAGATCGGCGAGAATTGCGTGATCCGGGAATATGTCACCGTCCATCGTGGCTACCGCGAGGGAACCCGGACCGTGATCGGGAACCATGTTATGCTGATGGCTCTGTGCCATGTCGCACACGACTGTCAGATCGGAGACCATGTCATTGTCGCGAACTCGGCTTTGCTGGCAGGCCATGTCCGGATTGGGCCCAGGGCGGTGCTCAGTGGCGGGGTGGCAGTCCATCAGTTTGCCAGAATCGGCACTCTCGCCATGGTCAGCGGACTGGCAAGAGTGACCCAGGATGTGCCGCCCTACTGCCTTCTTTCCGAAGACATGGTGCATGGACCCAATGCGGTCGGACTTAAACGCGCCGGTCTGTCGATGGAAGCACGCACGGCGATCCGGGAGGCGGTCAAGATTTTTTATTTCCAGGGGTTGAACCGGCCGAATGCAATCGAGAAAATTCGTGCGAACCTGGGGCAGGTGCCGGAGGTCGCCCACTTTCTGGAGTTCGTCAGCGACACCCGGCGCGGCTATATGCCCGGACGCCCGCTGCGCCAGACCGCTGCCGGCGCCCCATAATCCTGTTCCCTGCATGAAGACGACCAAGTCTGAAGCTGATCTGACCGGTAAATCGCCATTGGAGGCGAAAAAATCTGATGTCTTCAACTGTCCGTGACAAGCCAGTTCCTGTTCCGCGGTCGGCAGTGCGGGAGGCGGTCGGCCGAACCTCGATCAAAGCATTGTCCGACCAGCAACTGCGGCAATGGTTTTCCGATCTGGGTCATCCCACCTGGCGAATGGAGCAGCTCAAGCATTGGCTCTATCAGACGGGGGTGATGGATTTCGCGGCAATGGGGAATCTGCCGAAATCTCTGCGCCAGGCCTTGTCCAGGCAGTTCTCCTGTTTCAGCCTTGTCTGCCGGCAGGAGCTGCTGGCCCGGGACAACACTCGGAAGTTTCTATTGGAGCTGGCGGACGGACTGGCGGTGGAGACGGTTCTGATTCCGACCGGCGCCAGACGCACGGTGTGTGTCAGCAGCCAGGTTGGATGCCCGGTCGGCTGCGCTTTCTGCGCCACCGGACGGCTGGGGCTGGCGCGAAATTTGCAGGCCGAGGAAATTCTGGACCAGATTATTTTCTGCGCTGGCCGGACAGACCGAAAAATCAGCAACCTGGTGGTCATGGGCATGGGCGAGCCGCTGCTCAATTTCAATTCCACAGTGACGGCTCTCGACTGGGCCTGCGCACCGGACAGGCTGGACTTGGCGGCCCGCCAGGTAACTGTTTCCACAACCGGCATACCCGGAGGCATAATCGATTTGGCTGACTTGCAGCGACCATGGAACCTGGCCTGGTCCTTGCACGCGCCGGATGACCGGCGGCGGGCCCGCCTGATCCCGCCAGCCTACCGTTTCACGATCCGGGAAAATCTGGAGGCCTGCCGATACTACCGACAGAAGACCGGCCGGAAAGTGACCTTGGAATACCTCCTGCTAAACGAATTCAACGACCGCGATCAGGATGCCCTCAAGGTCGCCGGTCTGGCCAGAGCCATTGATGCCAAGGTCAACCTCATTTGCTACAATCCCACCTCCGGCAACCATGCCGCTGCGCCGGCCGGCATGGTGCGGCGGTTCTCTGAACTATTGGCGCAGCGAGGGGTGGCGGTCGCGGTTCGGCAAAGCCGGGGGCGGGACATTCAAGCCGCCTGCGGGCAATTGCGGGCCGAAACCCGTGATGAGAAGGCGGCGGAATCCGCCGCACAGCCTGAATAAACAAGGTGGAAAGATGCTCGATTCACTGCCGACAAGCAAACATCCCTTGCGAATTCTGCTGGCCACCAGTAATCGGCATAAGCTGCGGGAGATGCGCCAGTTGCTGGCGCCGGCCAAAGTCGAGCTGCTCGGCGCGGACGATGTTGGCGGTTTGCCGTCGGTGCTTGAGGATGGCGAAACCTTTGCCGATAATGCCATCAAGAAAGCGCTGGCGGCGGCGCGGCACACCACTTATCCGGTACTGGCCGACGATTCCGGCTTCGCCGTCTTCGCCCTGAATGG
>SLNM01000038.1 GCA_007133055.1 Lentisphaeria bacterium | reverse complement strand
TCGAGGTTGTTAATTCGACCGACAGTTACGATTGCATAGGTTCCCAGGCGTGAGTTGATCAGCAATGGTTGATCTTCATAGTCGCTGATCACACCAATGCCCGTGCGCCCGCTCATTCTAGGCAGGTCCGGCTCCAGTTTCTCCCGGAACTGAGAATTGGTGATGTCATGGATAAAGCGTACGATCTCCCGGCCGTTGCCCACCGCCATGCCGCCCCGGCTGGTACCCAGATGGGAGTGATAATCGGTGCCGAAAAACAGGTCGTGCACGCAGTCCGTAGCCGAAACTATCCCGAAAAAACCGCCCATCCGTTGATTAACTCCGTATTTGCATGGTTTCAGTGCCCCGTAACCGTTCACGGCCCCGCCGTTTGGACTTGGCTGTGTCTCCCCTCGGCGACCCGAACGTCCGACGAAGCGCAAACGACGAAGTGTGCGACAAAGACCGACAACGAAGTGCTGGGTCAACGCTTGAGCGACACCTCGTCCCACACGTCGTCGCATATACCTCGTCCCACACGTAGTCGCTTGCACGTCGTCGAGTCGTTCATACTGTACTGCGAGGCGCCATTGCACGCTGACAACGTAACCCCGATTTTTTATTTTTCAGCCCCGGCGGAATCGAGTGGAGTCGTTTAAGACGAAAGATTAGGGCAAAAGAATAAGTTTGCGCGCAACCCTAATCCACAGTCGCTACATTTGGAGACGGCGGGCTTCCGCCGTTAACCACCGTCCGAGGCCGGACGGCTCCAGTTTTTTTTGACTTCGTGACTGCATGTCTTCATGACTCCGAAGTATCAATCCGGTGTCACCAAGTCATGAAGTCATGGAGTCAAAAGCTTGGATGATGATGCGCGACACCGCCGAAGGCAGAGCCGGAGCGCAGGCAAACGTGCGGGGCAAGGCTATTCACTGACGGCTTACACCGAGTATCTCCCAGGGCTCGCGACAGGCCAGCAGCAAAGTGGCGGCCAGGTACACGGCGCCGGCTGCCGCCGTTGGCAATGCCACTTGCAGCAGGCGTGCGAACAGAGTCGGCTCGGGTGGAAGCTGGCGCAAAACAATGACGGCGGCCAAATAGGCAAGAGCGGCGGCCACAGTCATTTTTGCCACCGGTTTGAACAATTTTCCGAACACTCCGCCGCCCAGGTGCCGGGTGGTGAGTATCAGCAGGGTCAGAACATTGACCGCCGAGCAGATCGAGGTGGCAAGTGCCAGCCCGCCCTGGCGCAGGAACTGCATGAGGATCAGATTGAGTATCAGGTTCAGCCCCATGCAGAGAGTGGCGACGCGGACCGGGGTCCGGGTGTCGTGCCGGGCGTAGAATGGGGTGACCGCAATTTTAGCGCAGGCAAACATGGGAATGCCGGGCAGATAAAACAGCATGGCCCAGGCGGTGGCCGCAGTGCTTTCCTCGGTGAATCCGCCGCGTTCAAACAGGAGACTGATGACCGGATAGCGCAGGGCGCTCAGCAGAGCCACGGCCGGCAGGGTAAGAAAGAGCACTTGCCGAAAAGCGGTGTCGAGGCTGGTCAGCATGTCCTGGCGCTGCTGGCGGGCCCAGGCCTGCGACATGGCGGGCAGCGCCACAATTCCCATGGCCACGCCGAAGAGGCCAACCGGCAAATAGATCAGTCGTTGGCTATAGTAGAGCGAGGTGGTTTCCAGTGCTCCCAGCCAGCCTGCCAGAACCCGGTCGACCACAATGTTTATCTGCATTACTCCAACCCCGACCATGGCCGGCGCCATCAGTCGGGCCACTCGCCCCACCATGGGATGGCGGAAATCCACTTGGAACTTGAATGGTTGTAAATGATGGCCGCAAGACCGTAGATGAACCAACCATTGTACCAGCCCTGCAATCAATACTCCGGCCACTAAAAACCATACAGCCCGCGACTTTGCCACGTCCGATTGCGGCAGCAGCGCCGGGGCGAAGGCGGCCGCGATCAGGGCGATGTTCATGATCGTTTGACTGTAGGCCGGTACGGCGAACCGGCCTACGCTGTTGAGGGCGGCGGCCAGGGCGGCACAGGCGCAGACCATGATTGCGTAGGGCAGGAGCCATGGGATCAAAGTCAAGGTCAGGTTTGGCAGTTCGCCCGTGAACCAGGGACGCAGCAGCAGAGCCAGCAGGATGCCCGCCAGAGTGAGAGCGGCGACCACGAGGATCAGTGTTGAGATTACCCGGCAGGCTCCGTCCCAGGCCCGGTTTTCCCCTTCCTTCTCGATGCTGGTACTGAAAACTGGCACCATGGCATGTGAAAAAGCACCCTCGCCGAACAGCTCCCGCAGCAAGTTGGGGAAGGTATTGGCGATGACAAATGCGGCCAGCGCGGTGCTGGTGCCGAAGACATAGGCGAAGGCCATGTCTCGCATCAGGCCAAGCACGCGACTGGCCAGAACGCCGCCGCTGACCACCAGCATGCGCAAACCCAGGCCATGGCTGCGGTCGTTCATGGCGGTGTTTCCCCCGGGAAATCTGATTTGAGTTTCTCGGCGATTGCCGCCAGTGCCTGGGTGCGATCGGTTATTTCGCCGTTAAGCTGGCGATCCTGGAGCCATTGCAGCAGCTCTCCGATTCGCGGCCCCGGGGTCAGCCCCATCGCCAGCAGGTCATGTCCGTTGAGCAGCGGTGGCGGCAATTCTGTCTGATTGGCGGTGTCCGCCAGTTGGTCGAGCAGAAAACAATAGCCGTCCAGCTTGCCGTGGCTGGCCAGGCAGTCGAGCCTGTGTACTTCCAGCTCGGCGGGAAAGGTCGGCCTGGCCATAAGCCTGCGCAGAGTGGCCTGGCGCATTTGCCGAACATGCATGAAGTTCATGTGGTTGTCGATGATGGCGCCAACTTCGTCGATCAATTGTCGCGAGGCTTTGAGTCGGCGCAGAATAGCCCGGGCCATGCCCGCACCGGTGGATGCGTGTTTGGGGAAGCGGTCCCGCCCGTCCCGGTATTCATGGGTTGGCGGTTTGCCGACATCGTGCAGGAAGGTGCTCCAGGCCAGCAGTGGATCGGGCATGATCATTTTTCCCAGCATCAGCAGAGTATGCTGCCAGACATCGCCCTCCGGATGAAATTGCGGCGGCTGATTGACACCTGTCATGGCTGAGATTTCCGGCAGCAAGGGAGGAAGCAGGTTAAGGCTTTGCAGCAGGCGGCAGGCCATGGCGGGCGAGGGGCCGGTCAGCATGCGGGTCAGCTCGCAAAAAATACGCTCCTGGCTGACCCTTGCTATTTTATCGGCCATAGATTGTATTGCATACGCCGTCTTCGTTTCCAGTTCAAAACGAAGAGCGGCCGCAAACCGCACCGCCCGCAGCATTCGCAGGTGGTCCTCGGCAAATCGATCTCCGGGTTCGCCAATCGCCCGGATCACGCCTTGTCGCAAATCGGCAAGACCGCCGGTGAAG
>SLNM01000082.1 GCA_007133055.1 Lentisphaeria bacterium | reverse complement strand
CCTACAGGGCACACCCGAACTCACCGCAATACCCCAGGCGCCGCCTGGGGCTACGTTGACAACGCCCCTCCGGGGCTGAGGCAAATCGGTGACGCGCCATGTTACGCCGTAGTCCCGACATGTTACGCCGTAGTCCCGAAGGCGAAGGCGAAAAGGCGAAGGCAAAAAGGCGAAGACGGATCGTAATCCGCTCTCGTCGCCCGCTATCGTCAACCGGCATGAGATCCAGCTACTCTCCACCTTTCGCTGACGCATTACAAATAACCAGCGATGAACATTGATTTTTCTTGAAAGGAATGTATTTTAAGGCATTGAAACCAAGCCACAAGAAAGAAACCAAGCCACAAGAAATCCACTCTAAGTATTAAGAACAGTCAGTATGCTGGACTTCGAAAAACAAGGAACAACAAAAACCATGAGAAAGAATCTTGCCCTTGCCCTTTTCTGCTGCCTTTTCACCGTCGCCGCTCAGGCGGAAGTACAGATAGACCAGTCGCTGCTGCGGGAAGCCCGCGTAAGTGTCCGGCGCGGCAGTAATTGGCTGCTCGATCGCCAGGCTGAAAACGGTGCCTGGAGCAACGAACCATCGATCACCGCTCTGGCCATGCAGGCGCTGCTGCATACCGATGCCGACAGCGAGGAAATCCAAAACGCCGTCGCCCGTGGTCGCGAGTTCATCTTGAAGTCCCGGCGACCGGACGGTGCCTTTGTCGGAAGCTTCCAGGAATATGCCAACTACACCACCGCCACCAGTCTTTCGGTTCTGGCCATGATCGACCATCCCGATGACCAGGAAGTCATGCGGAAAGCCCGGCGCTTTCTGATGGAACTGCAATTGCGCGAGGAGCACGCCGAGGTTCCGACCGCCCCTGACAGCCCGTTCTACGGCGGCATCGGCTACGGCTCCGGCGGCCCCACTGTGCCCGACCTCTCGAACACCCAGTTCGCACTGGAAGCGCTCTACCTGACCGAGCACCTCGACCGCGACACCCCCCAGGCCGAACAGGCGCGGGCAACCTGGGTCCGGGCCATCAGCTACCTGCAATCCGTGCAGCATGTGCCGGAGGACGCAGAGGCAGCATGGCGACCCGATCCCGAGCAGGCGCCGGAATACGATGGCGGCTTCATCTATCGCCCGGACCAATGCCGGGTGCGCGAAAAGCTGACTCGCGAGTTCGAAGGTCAGCCCATATCCTATGGCGCCACCACCATGGGCGGACTGAAAAGTCTGCTTTTCGCCGAGGTCGACAAGGACGACCATCGGGTTCAGGCCGCCATCGACTGGCTCAAGCGCAACTATACCCTGGAGGAGAACCCGGTGATCGGAGCCGAAGCCCACTTCTACTATCTGTGGACCTTTGCCAAGGCCATGCAGGCCTATGGCCAGGAGACTTTGGAACTGGCCGACGGCCAAACTCGCCACTGGCGCTCCGACCTGGTCCGCCAACTGCTCGAAATGCAGAAGAGCGACGGGCACTGGATCAACGAGGAGTCCGGACGCTACATGGAAAGCATCCCCGAGCTGACCACCGCCTACGCCCTGATCGCCATGCAGGTGGCACTGGGCGACTAGCCTGATTAATTCATGCGAATTAGGCCATGCGTCATTATATATTTACAATCAACAAGATGCAGGCATTGTTCTGAAAAATCTGGTTTGTCACAAATTGCATGGCCGAATTTCGCACCCGAAGGGCGGCCAATTTCACCGCATCCTGCCACCATAAGAAACACGCCGAATTTTAACAGAACTGAAGAAAAAAAACAGGAGAAATTAAATGTTTTTAAAGAAAATCAAATCCGAAGGTCTGGCTCATTTGTCGTACATTGTCGGTGATGGCGATGAGGCGGCAGTGATTGATCCGCGGCGGGACGTAGATATTTATCTGGATATCGCCGCCGATGAGGGTGTCAGGATCACCCATGTTTTTGAAACCCATCGCAATGAAGACTACGTCATTGGTTCGCTTGACCTGGCCGCTCGCTGCGATGCCGAGATTTACCACGGCGGAGCAATGGATTTCAAGTATGGGAATCCGGTAGCCGAAGGGGACATATTCAAAGTCGGCGACCTGCAGTTCAGAGTGCTCGAAACCCCGGGACATACATTTGAAAGCATATCGCTGGCAATGACGGATTGTAATTACGGCGATGACCCGGTAGCGGTATTCACTGGCGATGTTCTGTTCGTGGGTGATGTGGGGCGCACCGACTTCTTCCCGGACCGCGCCGAAGAAGTGGCCGGTCTGCTGTACAACAGTATCTTCAAAAAAATTCTGCCCCTTGGCGATCAGGCCATTCTTTATCCGGCTCATGGAGCGGGCTCGGTCTGCGGCGACAATATGGCCTCCCGTGAATTCTCCACCCTCGGGCATGAGCGTAGGAACAATCCGATATTGCAGAAGACGGATCGCCGGGAGTTCATTGAACACAAGCTCAGTGAACACCATTACAAGCCGCCTTATTTCAAGAAGATGGAGGAATACAACCTGAACGGGGCGCCGCCGCTGGCTGAACTGCCCCGTCCCTATCCCCTCAATCCTGATCGGTTCGAGGCGGCGGTTCAAAAAGGAGCCGTAGCGGTTGATCTGCGCAGTCCGGAAGCGTTCGCCGGTGCGTTTATTCCCGGCAGCCTGGCGATTCCTCTGGACTTGCTTCCGGTGTACGCAGGCTATCTGCTCGATTATGATCACGATATTGTCCTTATTCCGGAAACTAGGGAACAGATACCGACCGCCGTGCGCTATTTAGTCCGCATCGGGTATGAGCGCATAGCAGGTTACTTGGAAGGAGGGATGCTAGCATGGGAGGTCAGCGGCCGAAAATATGATCGGATTCCCGCGCTGCACGCGAAAGACCTGATTGACCGGCTGGAGAAAAAGGTTGACTTCACTTTGCTCGATGTCAGGAAAATCACCGAATACAAATCGGCCCGGCTGGAGGGCGCCACTCATATATTTCTCGGAGAGCTTCCGCACCGTGTGAAGGAACTGGACAGGAATAAAACCGTCGTCACCTTATGCGGCAGCGGCAGCCGGGCGATCATAGCCGCTTCCATTCTTAAGAAAAACGGCTTTTCCCAGGTTGAAGGCAGCTTAGGATCCATGCATGCGTGCGCCAGTATCGGTTGCCCGATTCAAACTGAGACCTGATTCCTTCTTAAAGTACTGCGGGCGTCCTCGCCCGTAGCTGTTTACGCGCCGCTCACCGATACGGCCGAGGACGACCGTATTACCAGCGGTTCGCGGCTGACGCGGCTTCGAGCGCAGCCGGTTGCGATCTTAAAGTACTACGGGCGACGATTAAGGCAGACTATTGTTGTGCGCACAGCCTAATCCGCAGTCGTTACATTTGGAGACGGCGGGCCTCCGCCGTTAATCACCGTCCGAGGCCGGACGGCTCCAGGACCT
>SLNM01000202.1 GCA_007133055.1 Lentisphaeria bacterium | reverse complement strand
TTCTGACTCCCCGCGACATGCACTGGCCGCTGAGACCGCCAGCCGATTGGCCGGAGGGCGCCCCCCTGGGCTACGGCGAAAAAGTCTGGGAGGTGTCCGGAAATACCCTTGAATTCACCCTGCCGAGGGGTAAAGCCTGTCGGCGACATGCCGCAGGGCGGAGTGTTATAGAAATGGGGAACCCAAATCCTCCGAAAAACCACTATCTTAAGCAACCACGATCTTATGCATAATCAAACTCTTAACGACGGTACGGATCACCTGACCCTGTGTTCCAATGGACGGCTCACGGAACTTGTCTGCAATGGCGTTGCACTGGACGGACTTGATCGTGCTTCATTGTGGCGACTCTATTATATTCGCGGCCAGCGCACCCAGATTGAGATTCGCGGTGACGGCCAGCGCGCAACGTTGGAACAACGCGATGGAGGTCTGCGACTGCGCTATGACGGTCTACTCGGTCCCGACGGTCCGCTGGATGTCGAACTGCTCATCACGCTGCGGCTGGAGGCCGGGGCCGTGATCTTTGCGGCGAGCCTTGCCAACCGCGATCCCCGGGCGCTGATCAAAGAACTGCAACTGCCGTTGATTGGCGACGAAGGGCTGCTGAGCCGCGAAATCATCACCAGTTCGCGGGGCGGGGAGCGCCATTCGAGTTTCGTCGGTCACGTCATGCGGGGGAGCCGCTTTGCAAGCATACCGTATGCGGATGCCGATCACGAGGGCATACAGGCACAAGTCCTGTATCCGTCCTTGAATGCCGCATGCAACTGTGTCGTATCGGCTGGAAAGGAGCACGGTTTGTATCTGGGCTGCCATGATGCAGCCTTCCCAAGCACCGTCCATATCAGTCGTTTGGACGGCGAACGGCACGAGCGACCCGAAATCGGCTTCGGGCGGCATATGATGCTGCGGCAGGGCGAAGAGGAACGCTTGGGCCCCTTCGTGGTGGCTCCGTACCGCGGGACATGGCATGTTGCGGCGGATCGCTATCGCGCCTGGGCCGATACCTGGTGGCACCGTCGGCCCGTCCCCGCCTGGGTGCGGAGAAGCCCCGGATGGCAGCGCCTGATCTTCAAACACCAGAACGGCGAGGTGCTTTTCCGTTACGGCGATCTCCCGGACATTCATGCCGACGGTGCGGCGGCCGGTCTCGACAGCCTGCTGCTCTTTGGCTGGTGGCCATGGGGGTTTGACCGCATGTATCCCGAGTACGAGCCCGACCCCGGACTTGGCGGGCCCGATGCCCTGAAGGCCAATATCCGCATCTTTCAGCAGGAGCTGGGCGGCAACGTGATTCTCTACAGCTCCGGTCGTCTGGCGGACCGCGCCTCGCCCTGGTACCGGCGGCACGGCGCCACGGAATCCATCAAACGTTCCAGCGGCTTGGAGGTGGGTGACGCGTACTTGTTCAGCAATGCCTGCACGTACGACCGCCTCCACGGATCGGCCGAACTGACGCCGATCTGCCAGTCATCGAAGCTGTGGAACGGGCTGCTGCACGGTCTGGTGGACCAGGCGGCCGATCTGGGATGTCACGCCATTTTCTTCGATCAGGTCGGGGATCTCGAAAAGCCCTGCCATGATCCCGGACATGGCCACCCGGTGCCCTACTTCCACCAGGCGACGGACAAGCGGAGGCTGCTCGACGCCTTGCAGGCTCACGCCCGCACCCGCGACAGCGGAATGGCCGTCGGTATCGAGATCATCACCGACTGCACCGCCCAATACGCCGACTTTGTCCACGGCGTTTACCATCAACACGACATCCCCGCCGAAGACTATCAGGCGTTGGGCCGACGACCGGAGACGCTGGGGTTTATCGAGTTCTTCCGATATTGCTTCCCGGATGTCGCGGTGAGCGACCGCGATATTCGCGACGACGTGGACCTGCTGCGCCGGGTCAACCTGGTGGTACTGCGCGGTTTGATGAGTGATGTCGAGATCCACCGTTGCCGCCGCACCATCGCGGCCTATCCCGAATACCAGCATCACTTGGGACAGTTGAATGCGTTGCGGCGGCGGCTGGCCCCCTGGCTGCTTGACGGCGCCTACCGCGACACCTGCGGTTTCACCTTGTCGGGCGATGTGGAGGCCCGGCTGTTCCTCGCCGCCGACGGCAGCATGGCGGTGGTTGCGACCCAGAGCCACCTCGCGAATTGCGAGGCTGAGATACACGTTCCCGGCCGGACATGCACCCGGATGGAGGGCGTCGGCGACTACGATGCCGATCAAGAGACGGGCCGCCTGCGCCTTTCCCGCCATGCTTTGCTCGTGCTGGTTTACAATTGATTCAGGAAAACTCTATGCAGGAAAACCATATGAAAGAAAACTCTCCCCCAAAAACCCGCACGGCTCTGGTTACAGGCGCCGCACGCGGCCTGGGCCGGGGCATTGCCCTTGGGCTGGCTGAGGACGGCTGCGATTTGATCCTCAACGACCTGCGCGACACCGATGAGCTTCAGGCGGTCGCGATGGAAATCCGCGGTTTGGGTCAACAGGCCCGGGTCGAGATTGCCGACGTTTCCGACGAGGCGGCCGTCGATGCGATGTTCGAGCGCATCGCCGCGCGCGGCCCCCTCGATATCCTGATCAACAATGCCGGGACTGCACATGCCGCCGATATTTTCGCCATCACGGCGAAAGATTGGCATCGTGTAATCGACACCAACCTGACGTCCTGCTTCCTGTGCAGCCGGCGGGCCGCCGGGCAGATGCGGGCCGGCGAAGGCGGACGCATCGTCTCCATCAGTTCGATTTCCGGTCAGCAGGGCGCGCTTTTCGGCCATGTCCACTATTCGGCCTCCAAGGCGGGCATCGTTGGATTCACCAAAGCGCTGGCACGAACGCTGGCGCCGCTTGGCGTGACGGTAAACGCCGTGGCCCCCGGCATTATCGATACCGAGCTGTTGCGGCGAACGCATGAAGGGCAGGTCGAGCAGATCGCCGCCGGCATCCCCTTGGGTCTGGGGCGCGTGGAGGACGTCGCGGCAGCCGTATGCTTCCTCTGCGGACCGGGAGCGCGTTACATCACGGGCGCGACCCTCGACGTGAACGGGGGAATGTATCTCCGCTGAGCAATCTCTTTTTCACGATCATCCTCTGAACCCACATCAAAACTATGAAAATCACCGCCATCACCACGCATATTTGCCATGCCTACCGCTGCAACTGGGTCTTCGTTATGGTCCATACCGACAGCGGCATCACCGGGGTCGGCGAGGCCACGCTCGAATACCGCGAATTGACCGTGGCCCAGGCCTGTCAGGAATTGGAACGTATTCTGTTGGGCCGCGATCCGCACGATGTCGAAGCTTTCTGGCACGACGCCTACCGCGACACCTATTTTCGTGGCGGTGAAGTGCTCATGAGCGCCCTTTCTGCCGTTGATATGGCTCTTTGGGACATCAAGGGCAAGGAC
>SLNM01000305.1 GCA_007133055.1 Lentisphaeria bacterium | reverse complement strand
GGCTGGGGGTTGTTCTGGCTGATGTTTATGGTTTTGGCGGCTGGGTTTGTGCGGACTCTGCGCCGCCGCATCAGTCTTTCTGCTTTGGCTTTGCTGGCCGAGTCGGCATGGCCTGCCAGTTCCAATTGTCTGATCAACGCGGTTCAACTGTCGGCGGTCGGGCATTCGATTGTGGCCGAGCGAATATTGTCCGAGACACCGGTACCATCCGCGCCTTTTTCCGTGCGTGCTTTGTTCACTGGCCGCGCGGTTCGGCTGCCTTTGGTTGGGCTGGGGTTGTCGGTGTTATTCCTGTTGATTTTGTTTATCGCCGCCCCGCATCCTGCCGCTCGTTCGGTCGCCCGTCTTTTCAGGCCCGGATCGGCTCTGCCTCCGCACTCGCTGACCCGGATTGTCGAGCTGACCCCCGGTGATTATGTCATTGACCGCGGTGGTGAGGTTGCGGTCGAGGCAGTGGTGGCCGGTCGTCTGCCATCCACTGCCGTACTGGTTTTGGATGACGGTGGTGGCGAGCTGCGGCGACTGCCCATGGTTTCGTCGGCGGCGGCGGAAGGGGCGGCGGATTCCGGGCGCAGTTTTCAGGTTCGACTGGCGAATATCCTGAGCGCTTCCCGCTACCGTGTTCTGGCTGGTGACACCCGTTCTTCCTGGCATCGTATTGACCTGCTTGAGAGGCCCGGCTTGCGAAGCTGGCGGGCGGAGGCGACGCCGCCCTCCTACACCGGCCTGGAACCCTATGTCCTGACGGAAGCCGGCGATGCGCCGAGCATTCCGGCGGGCAGCGCTGTGCGATTGCAGGCCGAATTCAGTCTGCCTCTGCACCGAGTTACCGTCAGGCAAGGAGAAAGAACCCTGTATCAGGCTGAGCGCCCACACGAGCAGAACTGGCCGTTTGCCTTCACCCTGGCGCCTGGTCAATCCGAGCCGCTGGGTTTGCATATGGTTTCAGAGGATGGTGCGGAAAGTCGCGAGCTTCTACCCTGGCGGATCATTGCGGACCAGCCGCCGCGGGTGGAGATTATCGAGCCGGAAGACAGTCGCACTATTGAGCCGGGCGAATTTATACCGATCATTTTTCAGGCCGAGGACGACTACGGGGTGGCGGAGGTGGCGCTGGTTCGTTTGCTTTCCGGTGGCGAGCGTGAAGTTTTGGGCGCGGCCTCGTCTTCTTCGGCGCCGGCGGTGTTCAGTGGTCGTTTCATGTTGGAGGCGGCTTCGCTGGGCGCCGCACCCGGGGAGCGGATCAATCTGCGTTTGCGGGCGCTGGACCGGTCTCCGTTGCACGCGGACCAGCCGGGTTATTCATCGATTCTCACTCTGACCATGGCGGTTCCGGACGAGCGTCGGGAGTCTGGTTCGGAGGGGCGTTTGGAAATTCAGGGTTGGTTGGAGGATCTGGTGCAGATGCAGCGCGGCAATCTGCGTCTGACCAGGGCTTTGCGCGACACTGTTTTGCAGGGGCGGCATCCGGAGCGGTCGGCTTTGCGGGACAGTGCCGAGCGCCAGGAACAGATCAGGGTTCGTGCCGGCCAGGTGGTCGGATTGGAGGGAGTGTTTGGGCACCCTCGGGTTTTGCTGGTCGGGCTGCTGGAGAATGAAATGATCGAGGCGGTCAGGATACTTGAGCCTTTGGTGTTGCGTCAGAGTTCGCGGTCGGCGCCGGAGCAACTGAGTAGCGAGTTGTCGGCCGCCGTTGTATTGCAGCGTCGAATTCTGGCGGTGCTCACGGGTTTGCCTGAGGCTCTGGAGCATGAGCAACGGCATCGTCAGCGGGTTGATTTGCTGGCGAGTCTGCGCCGATTGACCGAGGGTCAGCAGCTTAATTTGTCGGCCACCCGCGATTTATTGCAGGCGTCGGTCGATGATTCCCCGGTTCGCCTGGCCCGTGTGCAGGATCGTCTGGCGGCCGATCTGGATGGGTTCATTGCGGCCGGCCGGCAGTTGCTGCGACGCGAGCAGGAGGATCAGTTTGGGGTGGTGATTCGTCGGGTGCTGGACTTGTTTCAGCGGCGACGGCTGTATGAGACCATGATAACGGCGGCCGAATCTTTGGAGCACGGTGAATTTGAGAGAGCGATTCGCGAGGAGAGCGATTCACTGGCGGTTTTGCTGGAGGGGCTGGATTTGTTCAATCAATGGCGGGCGGAGAGGGCGCGCGAGCGTCTGTCCGAGGCGGCGGCCCTGGTGGCGGAGATTGGCGAGGCGCTGCGTGAGATGGAGGGGCGTCAGGCTGAGATAGTCGAGGTGACCCGCGAGCTGGCCCGGCGCGATTTGTTTGACGACGAGGTGCGTCGCGAGCTGGGTATGATGGATCGGGAGCAGGAGGAGATGGGGGTGCTGGTGGAGCAGTTGGCCCAGGACCTTTATCAGTTTCCCGAGCTGCCGGTGGCCAACGAGCTGAACAGTAAGATGCTGGAAATTTTCGAGGATGTCCAGCAGGCGGCCAACAGCGAGCACGAACCGGCGATCGAGATTGCGGTGCAGAAGGAGGATGCGCTGCTCGATGCCATCCGCGAAACCCGTGAGCGGATCGAGGATGTGGAGATGTGGCTGCCGGATACGCCGGACAACATTGTCTGGAACATGGAGAGCTTCGACACCGATGAGTTTCCCGACATTCCCCTGGTTCCTCTTCCTGACGAGCTGGAGGACATTGTCGGAGAGTTGCTGGAGCAGGCGGCGGAAATCGATTTTCAGGCGCAGGACACGACCGGCAACAATATCATTGCCGACATGCTGATGGGCTGGGATATCATGGACGGGCCGATGCCGAGTTTTTCGGCCAAGGGCAAGTCCGGCAACATGCGTCCGAATGAAAACGAGATGACTGGTCGCAGCGGTGCCGGTCGCGAGGGTCAGGCGGTCGGCGAGCTGGTCGAGGATCGGGTCAAGGGTTTGGAGGGGCGCGAAACAGAAGCGCGGCGCACCCGTGATCCGTTTCAGCAGGGGTTGGTCGAGGAGGATGAGGATTCGACCATGACTGCCCGCGCCACCGGTGGCGGCAAGCTGGGTGGTGAATCGGAAACCATTGGCATGTTCGGGCCTGCACCCCGGCGCGACTTGCATTTGGACCCGGCGCGGGCAAGCCGCAATCAGATGCGTCGGGAGACCGAGGCTTTGTACGCCACCGCCCGCATGCTTTATCTGCCGACTGGCGGCCTGGGGCTGGCGGCGGCTGATTTTCGCCGTGCAATTAGCGAAACTCCCGATTTGTCCGCGCTCGATGCACGGCATCGCCGGGTGCTGAGAAGGCTCGAGCAGGCGCGGGTGGAAATTCGCGATGGTGTGGTCTTGGCGATGCCCGTGCGCCAGGCCAGGGGAGCCGGCGGGGCGGTGATTCAGGATTTTCGGCTGGACGAGGTGGAGGAGGAATATCGGCAGTTGCTGATGGACTATTATAAGTCGCTGGGGGAGGAGTGAGCACTAGT
>SLNM01000162.1 GCA_007133055.1 Lentisphaeria bacterium | reverse complement strand
GGCTGCTTACCGCGATGACTCTGGCCGGGTCACTGTTTCTGACCGCGTCGGCCAATGTTACGTGCTGTGTTCTGATTGCGGCCGGCATGCTGCTGTTTGGCGAACAATTGCCGAGAATCGCTGACCAGGCGGCGGTGCCCGCCGCCTGGATCATCCGGCTGGTCCACTATGTTGCCCCTCATTTTGAGTTTTACGATTCGCGGGTGCGCCTGATTCACGAGTGGGGTGCATATGAATGGGGGGCGCTGGTTCTGGTCATGGTTTACACATTGCTGTATATTGTATTTTTTCTCGGACTCGCAACCTTGGTTTTTAACCGAAAAAGACTATGAAAAAACAAAGTGCCTGGCTGAAATCATGGTGTTTGCTACCACTGTTGGCGGCGGTCGCGCTTTGCAGTCAACTGGGTGGGCATCCGAGTTTGCGTCCACCGCATGACGAGCAGCCCGATCTGCTGAGTGTGCTGTTCGGCGAGTCGAGAGCAGTCATTGGTCAGCGCATGTATTATCTGGCCGATGTCTACTACCACATGGGGATCGGATACGCAGACCATGATCACGATCACCATGAGCCCTGCCATCATCATCATGGCGAGCGACCGGAAGAGTTGTCCTTGCTCCCGTTCGAAGAGGCTGAGCCATCTGAATCCGCCCATGCCCAAGGCCACCATCATGACTGCGAGCATGACCATCATGATCATGACTGCGATCACCACCACCATGGACACTCCCGCCGGTCGGAGCATGGCGGGGACTGGTGGACACGTCTGAACCGAAGGCTGAAGCCTCGGGAGCATCGGCATTTGCATGGAAGGCGTGAGGAACGGGAGATTCTGCCTTGGTTGTGGGCGGCGGTCAAGGTTGATCCGGGAAACATCGATGCCTATTTGCAAGGTTCCTATGTTCTTATGGTTCGTCTAGGGAAAAACGAGGAGGGGTTGCGTATGCTTGCAGAGGGGCTGCGCCATAATCCGGACAGTGTGCAGCTATATTTCACCAAAGGCTATATGCTGTTTCATCAGTTGGAGGATCTCGAGGGAGCTTACGAGATGCTCGACCAGGGCCGCCGGGTCTGGCTCGGGCATTGGGAGGAGTGGCGGCAGCGCGAGGCTCGCGGGCAACCGGCCGAGCAACCCCTCGGTTTGCTATATTATCGCCTGCTGGCCTACATGGGGCGAATTGCCGAATTGCAGGAAGAAACAGAACGTGCTATCGTACTTTACAGCGAGGCGCTGCCGTTTGCTCCCTCGCAGCATGTTAGCGACCGGCTGCACGAACGCATAAAGAGCTTGAGTCCGGCTCCTTAGCCTGATTAATTCATGAGGCCAGCGGGTCGCAGCCGTCCCACAAGATGGATCGGCAAAATCGAAACTGCCAGTGCAAAACACAATAAAAGCCTCTCCCGTTTGCATAGTCAGGTTCCGGTTCGCCTCCTGACCACAGATTCTGAGGAAGAGGCTTTTTAAGGGAATTGCGAAATAGGCGAATCGAGCCAATCGTAGGTCGGGAATCTGTCCCGACCAGGCTCGATTCGCATGGTCGACTCGGATAGTCGACCTACAAAATTCACATTTCGCAATTTCCTGAGGCTTTTTAATTTAGGAGACGTTGATTATGTTGGAAAAATTGAGTGACAAATCTAATTTCAAGCGATTTCCGAAGCCGGTTCTGCTGGTGATCATGGACGGTGTCGGCTACGGTCGTTTTGCCGAGGGCGACGCAGTACGCAGTGCTCTCACGCCCAATCTTGACTGGTTGCACGAGCATTGTCCGGCCACCAGTTTGCAGGCTCACGGCACGGCGGTCGGTCTGCCGAGCGACGAAGACATGGGTAACAGCGAGGTCGGGCACAACGCAATCGGGGCGGGCCGAGTGGTTGCGCAGGGCGCCAAGCTGGTCAATCAGTCGATTGCCGATGGTTCCATTTTCGAGCGGGACACCTGGCGCGATCTTGCCGACAACTGCCGGAGTCACGATTCCACTATGCATTTCATCGGCTTGTTTTCCGACGGCAACGTCCACAGCAACATTGCCCATCTGCGGGCGATGCTGGAGCGTGCGGCCGAGGAGCAGGTGGGCAGGGCGCGGATTCATATTCTGCTGGACGGACGCGATGTGGGCGAGACCTCGGCTTTGGAATATGTCGACCCGTTCGAGGAGTTTCTGCGGGAATTGAATGGGGCCAAAGGGACGGATTACCGGATCGCCTCCGGAGGCGGGCGGATGTACATCACCATGGACCGCTACGGTGCCAACTGGCAGATGGTCGAGCGCGGCTGGAACACCCATGTTCACGGTCAGGGTCCGCAGTTTGCCGGCGCCCGTGAGGCGATCGAGAAGTTGCGTGCGGAAAGCGGCGCCATCGATCAGGACCTGGGCAATTTCGTGATTGCCGAAAATGGCGAGCCGATTGGCCGCATTCAGGATCATGATTCGGTGATTTTCTTCAATTATCGGGGCGACCGCGCGTTGGAGATTACGGCGGCCTTCGAACAGGACGAATTTCCGCACTTCGACCGGGGTCAGCGACCGCATGTGGCATACGCCGGGATGATGGAGTACGACGGTGACCTGGGAGTGCCGAAGAAATATTTGGTCGCGCCTCCGACCATTGAAAAAACGGTCGGCCAATATCTATGCGCCAGTGGTGTGCGCAGCCTGGCGATCAGCGAAACCCAGAAGTTCGGGCATGTCACCTATTTCTACAACGGCAACAACTCCGGCAAGATCGATCCTGACCTGGAAGAATACGTGGAGGTTGGTTCTGACCGGGTGCCCTTCGAGCAGCGGCCCTGGATGAAGGCGGCCGAGATCACCGACCGGGTGATCGAGGCGGTGTCAGGGGGGGATTTCGATTTCATCCGGCTCAACTACCCGAACGGCGACATGGTCGGCCATACGGGGGTCTACCAGGCCGCCCAGATTGCCGTGGAGACGGTGGACCTTTGTTTGGGGCGCCTGCGCAAAGCGGTCGAGAAGGTGGGCGGCGTGATGGTGGTCTCCGCCGACCATGGCAATGCCGACGACATGTACGAGCACGATAAGAATGGCGGGGTCAAACACGAAAACGGGGTGATCAAAGTCAAGACGGCGCATTCGGTCAACCCGGTGCCATGCTTGATTTTCGATCCAGGCTTTCAGGGTGAGTATCGGCGCGAGCTGCGCCAAGGGCTCGGCATCAGCAGTCTGGCTGCAACCTGCATTGAACTGCTCGGGTTTGAACCGCCGAAGGACTATGATCCAAGTGTCCTGCAGTGGGAGAATAACTAGCCTGAATAATTCATGAGCCATCTACTGCGAGGCACCATTGCACGCAATCTCAACAACTTGCAGCCGACGCCGGCCTTTGCCGTACGTCCAGTACGCCGCGACCGGTTTACGGCCGCAAGTTGCTGATCTCACGCACACTGGCACCTCTCGCTACGAAGTTC
>SLNM01000288.1 GCA_007133055.1 Lentisphaeria bacterium | reverse complement strand
ATTTCTACATGTGATTTAAATAAATTACCCACTCAAAATGAGAAGGAACCAAATTAATCTATTTCACAAAAAAACCCAAGGAGATTAAAGCTATGTTTTCACTCTATTCCCGTTGTATTACTTTCGTCTTTGCCATTTTTATGGCCGCGACCTTTTCCGTTTTTGCCACCGAGAATCTGCCCGGGGTCTGGCGCGAGTTCGAGGAGGGCGGCTGGCATACGGCGGCCAAACAGCACGACGGCGCCTCGGGCGGCCGCCGGGTGAGCTGGTTCGACCAGCCGGGCCGCGCCGTATATGTCGAGTTCGACTTGTCCGAGGCCATGGATAGAGCCATTCTTTTCATCCGCGCCTCGCGCGCCCCGGCCGCCGACGGGCATATGGATGTGGCCTTCGGCCCGATCGAGGATGGTACCAGGCCGCAGGATGTGCCGCGAGTTGGCCATCTGGCAATGCCGAGCACGCGCGGCTGGAACAACTATCGCTGGGTCTCCACCACGCTTGACGATCTGGCGGCCGGTCGCTATTATTTGGTCTTGCGGTATGACGAACAAGGTGGTCCTTTCGAGCCGGACGTGGCGGCGCTGGTTCCCGACGATCCGGAAAGCCGCTGGATGCCGCCCAACACTGTCGAGGACGGGGAGTTTGTCGGCACTGGCGAAATGCTCGAGCAACCGCGTTCGGACGATCTGCTGACCGAGGCAAGGCTGGCGGAAATCCAGGAGGCAAGGGAGCAGCGTCAGCGCGAAGAGCGCGAGAGAGCGGCGCGCGTGGCAGTGATCAGTGATCCCGCCAACCGCCTGGACTATCGGATCAGTTGGTTTGGCAACGACATCGCCTTCGGCCCTGACATTTCCGGGCACACCGGCCACACTCCGCACAATGTCTGGGATATCTTTGTCACGCCGGACGGCAATCTCTTCACCAACGTCCACTGGGAGGAGCATGGCGCCAACGTCACCCAGTTTCGGGACGGCGAATGGATCAACGACGCTCGCATTGGCAACCACGGCGGCGGACGGGCGGTGACCGCCAACTCCACCTATCTTTATTTCGCCGGCAACCGCCATCGCACCGGCGAGCAGGGCATTGACCGCCGCACTTTGACCGATATCTCGCGCCAGGCCTGGAACGTCCATGTCGACTGCGGAACCGTGCATGGTCTGGCCGCCACTGAGGAACGGGTCTTTGCCGCCGTTCCCGGCGACAACCAGATCAAGGTTTTCGACCCCGATCTCAACCCTCTCGAATCCTGGGAGCTTGAGAATCCCGGCAAGATGACTCTTGACCGGCAGGGACGGCTGTGGATAATCCTGCCCGAGGAAAACCGGATTGTGCGCTACACCCAGCAGGGCGAGCGCCTGCCGCAGGCCATTTCACTTGACCGGGGTGTGCAGCCGAACGGCTTGGCGGTCGACCATCGCAATCGCCTGCTGGTGGCCGATGCCGGCCCCTCGGAGCAGGTGCTGATTTTTGACAATATTGAAAACGATCCTACCCTGGTCGACCGCTTTGGCGAGCCGGGCGGCGTTTACAGCGGGGTCGCGGGCAGGCTGGGGCCGCAACGCTTTGTTCGCCTGACCGGAGTGGGCGCGGACGCCGAAGGCAATATCTACGTGGCCAGCCGCGCTTCCAACAACGGCTCGACCATGCTTCAGAGCTATGCGCCCGACGGCGAGCTGTTGTGGCAGAAACAATGTCATATCTGGATCGACACGCCGGCGCTCCATCCGGACCAGCCCGACACAGTCTACTCCACCACTGCCAAACTGCGGGTTGATTTCGACGCGCCGATCAATGAGAACTGGCAGGCCGAGGCGCTGACTGTGCATCATCGGGCTTTCACTGATGACTATCGACACCGGATGGGCGGCAGCGGATCGACCTTCCTGCATCGCCTCGAAAACGACGGGCTGTATCAGTTTATCGTTGATATGCCGGGAAAAACCACCTATGTCTATCGTTTCGATCCGGAGAATCATGGCGAAGTGGCGGTGCCGGCGGGCTTTATCGATCAGCGCCGGATTTGGGTGGACCGGGACGGCACCGGACGGCGCGATACCGCAGGCCTGCCCGGCAATACCTTCGACCTGCGGGTTCGGGGAGTTTACAACAACGACCGTCTGCACTTGACAGCTACAGTGACCGATGAGCACGGCAACAGCCGCGAATTGCAGCGCGAATTCGCTCCGGACACCATTGGCGACAATGTCCGCTTCGGCATTCATGCCGGTGGCGAGCGCGTTTACCGGTTCTCCCGGTTCAGTGTGCGGATCGGTGACGAGCAAAGCGTCTGGAACTTTGGCAACCTTGACAATCGCGATTCCGCCGACGGCTTTGCCATGAACCAAGACCATTGGTCGATGCATGGCGACAGCCTGCGAGCGCGCGGCAATCGGCGCGGTGGCCGGCCGCGCGCCTTCACTGCCTCCCGCGATTTTCCGAACCTGACCCGCGGCGATGATTTCGAGATTGAATTCACCGTCCGCGCATCCGGCGGCCGCCTTTACGGCGACCACTTCGGACTGCATTTGCAGCGCGGCGAAGACTGGCGCACCGGCATCGGCATTGTTGTGGCTAACAATCAGGACCACCCCCTGCTGCAATTCCGCCGCCATTTTTCCGGCGATGTCATCGAGTCGCGCCCGCTAAGCGATGAAATAGTCGCGATGGAGCGCGAACTGACCACTGTCGGCGCCGGCGTGGCCAGCGACGGCGCAATTTGGAACGCCACCCATGGGCTTGGCCTGTTTCGTTTCCCTGTTCAGGGATTCACACAGGCGGGCGCGCCGATATACACGGTGGAAAGCAGGGAAGATTACAATATGCCTCCAGGTATGGTTGAACTGCGCCGCGTCCACCACTTCCCTGAACGCGACGGTCTGCTTTTGGTCAATGGCTTCACCGAAGAGCACCGGAACGTCCGCCATCACTGGAAGCGGGCGGGCAAGGTGGTTCGGCTCTACGAAAACTGGCAGCCGGGCACCCCGAGCGAGGACTGGCAGTTGCGCTGGGAACTCGTGCCGCCCTACGAGGACCGCCACGGCGGGGAGGGCGGCGACGCCAATCTCATGTCGTTCGACATTGCCGGCGACTACCTGTTCGTGGCCAGGGAAGGCCAGTCCGGCCAGCTCAATGTCAACCGTGGACACGTCGACGTGTATCGCCTGGACAACGGCGAATATGTCGGATGGATGGAGCCGGACGCCGATCATGTCGGGCATCTGGGCATTATCGACATCACCCACGGTATGAAGGCATACCGTCGGGACAATGGTGAATATCTGGTTTTCCTCGAGGACAGCGGGCGGGCCCGCACCATTGTCTATCATTGGCGGCCATGAGGGAACGTGGAACGTGTAATTGCGCTCGTCTGATCCGTCCGATCTGTCCGATCTGTCTGATCCGTCCGATCTGTCTGATCCGTCCGATCT
>SLNM01000201.1 GCA_007133055.1 Lentisphaeria bacterium | reverse complement strand
GCATTAAGCGCCACACTTGCGCGTTGTAATGAGCACTGGTGCCAGGTGGTGGGCATTTCTCGCTGACACTCGAAATGCGCAACCTAAAGGTTGAACTCAAACTTTTGCCCCGACCAGAGTAGAAAAAAGTGACGGTGTCACCCACACCGCAGCAGAGCGGCATAGGCGCCGTCATGCCAGGTCGCCGGCATTAGCAAACGTTCCCGGACCAAGGCAAAGCGCGGGTGCCGGCGCAGAAAATCGCGTACCTGCCCGGAGTTTTCCTCGGGCTCGAGGCTGCATGTGCTGTAGACCAAGCGTCCGCCGGGTGCCAGCAGAGGTGCCGATCCGGCCAGCATAGCCGATTGCAGTCGGAGCAACCTTTGCAAAGCGGCATGAGAGAACCGCCAGCGGACATCCGGGCGTCGCCGAATCACCCCCGTATTGGAGCACGGCACATCCAGCAGGACCGCGTTGCAGCTTCCCGGCGCCAGTGGTGGCTGATCGGCACTGGCCTGAAACAGCCAGATTCGCTCACTTCCTTTCAGGTTGGCGCACAGCCGGTGCAGGCGGCGATGGTCGATGTCCCCGCACAACAGCCGACCCTGTCCGGCCAGCTTGTCTGACAGCAGCAGTGATTTGCCGCCCGGCGCGGCGCACAAGTCGGCAATGGTCTCGCCGGGTGCCGGCTGAAGCATGGCCGGCGCCAGGGCTGTGGCCGGATCCTGGACATAGAAGTACCCCTGCTTGAACTGAGCACTGGCCAGAAACATTCGCGGTTGCAGGCACTGCCAGAATCTTTCGCCCGCGGCCCAGTCGAAAGTCGGCGCGGGGCGCAGCGTCTCTGCCAGCTCGTTATCCGGTTCCTCCGTCGGGCATGGCAGGCGGCGGCGAACCATCATTTTCGGCGGGGTTTGCAAAAGTTCGGCCAGGCGGCAAACTTCCGACTCGTCCAAGTGCCGGCGCCACTGGATCAGCAACTCCCGGCCAAGGTTGAAGCGAGCGGTGGCCGGCAGCTCGGTCTCCGGCAGTGCCGCCAGCCTTTCCTGTTCGCGCAGAAAACTACGCAGTACCGCGTTGACAAAGCCCGCCTCCCGGCGACTGAACCGGCTGTGCGCCAGGCGGACGGAGACATCGACGACAATCGCCGGCGGCAGGCCGTCCTCCGACAGCATCTGGGCGAGTGAAAGCCGGAGCAGCGATTGCAGCTCGCGGCTGGCTCGGCCTTTCCGGCACAGCCGGGCCAGCGCCCAGTCGATCCAGCCCAAACGGCGAAACATGGAGTTCAGGAGGTGATTAATGGCAGGACGGCGAGGAAGGTTCGGAGGCAGTTCAAAGCTCGGGCTGCGATCCTCCCGGCGAGTCAGCCACTCGAGAGCGCCGGCAAGCACTTGCCCGGCAACCGACGTAACCGTTTTCTGATTGCCAGCCAGATTCATGGTTTGTCTCTGAATTAGCTTTGCGGACCGTACAATATGATATATACTAAGGAGGTTGGTTCCGGAGCTGGCTGCGAACCTTGAAACCGTGTTTTTCGGAGATTGCAGGCAGTCCTTGACGGCAGGCACATTAAACTAAAATTAAAAATTTTCCAGGTGACCTATGAAACTAGCACACATTGCATCTGCGATTCTGGTTTGGTCTGTTTTCAGTGTTGCGCCTGTTTCGGCGCAGGATGCCGGCACATCCCAGCAGCAGTTGGCTCGGTTGCGGGCCGACATGGAAGTAATGCGCGAAGACCAGCGCAGGCTTTATTCCATGCTTCAGGAAAATCGGCAGGCTATGGAGCGCTTGCAGCGTCAGATGGGGGAAATATCGCGCCGCCTCGGCGATGGTGGCGCGGCGGCTTCCTCGGAGGCGGCGCTGCGGCGCGACATCGAGGCACTGCGCCGGGCGCTGCGAGAGGAGAGCGAAGCCAGGCAGAAAGCCATTGACGCGGTCATTGACACTCTTTCCCGGGATATTGCCGCGCTGACAGTCCGCCAGGCCGGCCGGGATCTGCCGGCCGCGGCCGCCGATGGTCGCCGGGAATGGAGCGGGGAAGTCCAGGGCGAGTACACTGTGGTCCGAGGCGACACTCTAAGCGCCATTGCCCAGGCGTTTGGAATTTCCACTCAGCGGTTAAGACAGGCCAACAACCTGACCGGCGACCTGATTCGAGAGGGCCAGGTCCTGGTCATTCCGAAGTGAGCGCGGGAATGCCGAAGGCCACACTCGGATTCGGATGCCTATGAGGGGCGGGCGCTTCACTGTCGCTACCAGCGCGATCCTGATTGATGATAAGTCTGCGACATTACTGGAAGTAGGGGATGGAGGGGTGGTTTTTTATGGATCATTACCAAGCACTTAATAGGCTGAAATCAACGGAATTGCTAAGTCAGGCACTTAGATTCACGTTGTATGGAAGAGAGCACGACGAAAAGTTTTATGATCCGACAGAGATTGACTGGGCAAACAGAAGCAGCAATGAAATTATTGCGGATATTCAGGGCGAATTAAACAGCCTTGATGATTACACTACACGTATTTCCTTTGCCTATTTTCCACCAAAAAACGACCTTTGCTGCCGGCGCATGATTTGTCTGCCATTAAAGGACTTGATTGTACGAAATGCGCTCATTGTTCTATTTGCCGAATGCCTGGAGAACGATCTGCACGATTGTAGTTTCGCTAATCGTCGGGCAACCGGCGATGATGCCGAAAAGTGCCTGATCGAACCCTTTGAAACTGGCGGTTGGCAACGATTCTGCGAATGGCAGCGCAAACAGTGCGAAAATCATATGGTCTTGATTCGGACAGACATATCCTCATTCTTCGATTCGATTTCACACGAATACCTTATTGATGCGGTGGAGCGCCACTTATTGCTGCCCCGCGCTACGCCGATTATGCGTTTGTTTGCAAAGCTGTTGAAGATAAAAGTCATGTTCTACGAGAGTATGAGCGGTGAAATTGCCGATTCAGTAATAATGCATCAGGGGCTGCCGATCGGCGAGGCGACTTCGGGATACTTGTCGAACATCTATCTGAAAGACCTTGACGATGCCATGGCGCGACTTGGCAACGGCTACGGACGTTATGCCGACGACATGCGCATCTTCGCCAGTGATCGTGAATCGGCACTTTACTACCTGCAAATTCTTCAGCAGCAGTTGCTCAGGCTGGGGCTGAACCTTAATTCGGTCAAGACGGAAATTGCAGAAAACAAGGAGGAATTGGAGGAGATTGTGTCGAAAAACCACGCACTGGATGCAGCAAAATATGCTTCAAACGACGAGATCGAATATGCGGGGATTCGACAAAAAGTCGATCTGCCATTAAGCGAATTCCGAAAAAGCTTCAGCCAGTCGGACTTAAAGAGCTTTGGAGACATCAAGGCAAAAGCAAAGGACTTCTGCAAGTTTCTGTCGGCAGCAAAGATAAGCGGCGACCCCTTGATTCCCTTGTGCCGACGT
>SLNM01000276.1 GCA_007133055.1 Lentisphaeria bacterium | reverse complement strand
TGTCCCGTCCTGAAATAGATTGACACCGATCCAGACGAGCCGCGGAATGATCGCAGGCAAAATTAAACAGGCATTCCGTAGGTTCGACACCTCAATAATACGGGTATGCCCCTGCGTGCCCGCCGCGCTGTGGCTGATCGCCGGCATCCTGTTGCCCACACTGCCCGTGGCGGCTGGCTTTTCATGGCCGGCCGCCGGTCTGGCGGCCTTCCTGACCGCTGCCTTTGCCGCCGTCATGACACCGGGCGAGTACCGCCTGCCAACCCTGTTTCTGCCGCTCGGCCTGCTCATTTCCAGCCTCCACCTATACGCACCTTGGAGCAGACCTGCTACCGAGCTGGCCCGGGCAAACCGCCGCACAACCATCCAGGCAGTGGTTGTCGATGCCGCCTACACTGCCGACGAAGTGGAGTGGCTGACCGGGAAAAGAGGATATTCGGCCGGAATCCAGGCCGTAAGCTCGGATACTAACGGTCCATGGCGGCGCAGTGCGGGCCGCGTTCACCTGCAGCTTCCCGACCGCCAGGCCGTCGCCTACGGCAGCCGTATCGTCGCCAGTGGCTACTTCGAACTGCCGCAGTCCGCCCTGGTGCCCGGTGAATTCGACTATCGCCGCTTTCTGCGAGGCCGATCTATAAAATGGGTTTTTCGAGCCGATCAGATATTGCGGGTCGAAAAACCTGCCGGCTGGCGGCGTTTGCCCGGTATGCTCTACCGACTGCGCGAACAGGCCGCCACCCGCTTGATTCGCCACATGGACCAAGACCAGCCAGCATCGCTGCTACTGGCTATGACCCTGGGATACCGGCAGGAAATCGCCCCGACAACCAGGCGTACCTTCGTCAACAGCGGGCTTATTCATCTGTTCGCGATCAGCGGCCTGCATGTCGGCATCATCGCAGTCTTTATTCTGGCCATCGAGAAGATTTGCCGTGTCCCCTTTCGCTGGCGCTACTGGCTTCTGCCTCTGTTTTTGGGGGGCTATACCCTGATGACCGGAGCCAGTACCTCGGCAATGCGAGCCTGGATCATGATTTCACTGTGGTCGGTCGCCAAAGCCTGCCTGATCCCCCTGCTGCCTCTTAATGCGGTGGCGGCGGCGGCGATCCTGATCCTGCTGTTCAGACCGTTGCAAATAATTGATCTGGGCTTCCAATTTTCTTTCATCATTGTCACCATTCTCATCACCGGCTGGCATGCCGGCATGGAGGCGGTCTCGGCTCTGCGAGAAAAGGAGCTCTGGATACCCCGCCGCAGCCGCTCACGGTGCCAGCGACTGTCCAGCCTGGCAGTCAAGTATGCCGGCGCTCTTTTAACCGGCAGCCTGATCGCCTGGCTGGGGAGCATGGGCATACTGCTTTATACTCAGGGCTTGTTCATTCCGGGAGCGCTGCTGATCAATGCCATGGTCGCGCTGCTGGCCTGGGCGGCTCTATTTGTCTCGTTCCTTAAAATCGGCCTGGAAATCATCTCACCCTGGCTGTGGCCAAACGAGTTTTGCGGATTCCTGCTCTCCAGGTGCATGGGGCTGCTGCAATGGCTGGCCACAATCGGCAGCGAACGCCCGTTCAGCTTCCCCATGGTTCGGCCATGGTTGTCATTGGTCGTCATTTACTACCTGCTGCTGCTCCTGACACTGACCGGATGGCGACATCGTTTGGCGGGCAGACAGCGCATTATGCTCGGGGTTATGGCGCCACTGCTGCTGCTGGGCGTCAGCGCCTGGCGTCAGACCCAGATGCGCCCGGCGCTCGCCGTCTTCTGGGGAGACCGAACCGAAACCCCGGTCCTGGCTCTTGATGCGGACCGAAGACTGCCCCCGGTTATTGTCAATGCAGCCGATTACTGGACCGGACACCGAATCGCCGCCTGGGTGCGCAGCCGAGGCTACAATGAAACAGATGCCATTGTTCTTACCGGTCGGCGATGGGAGCAATCGGCGGGGCTCGGGAGACTGATCGAAGAAACCAGGGCACGCACTCTGGTGGCACCCGATGACTGGCAACGGGCCAGACATCTGCAAGTTCCAATCGCCACGTTGCTCAGGCAGGGCGGAAAACTGCGTGTCTTCGAGCTTAGGGAGACCTTCCAGACCACGCAATATTTATTGCGCCAACCCGCCTTGAGGGTCAGGATGGAACGCCCCGCTCCCGGCCGGGAGAAAGTGGAAATTACTCGTGAGACCACCGCAGGTCTGATCAGAATCGCCTATGTCCATGATCAAACTCGGGGAGGACAGGTAACTTTTACTGACCACCGAGGACAACCGCGGCAATGGCAAATCCCGTTCTCCCGCCAGCCGCAGTGGCGGGAGGAAAACATCCGTATATATTGAACTATGCAAATACCAATATCAAACTGAACAAGAAAAAGGCAGAAGCGGTTGATCAGCCAAGGCGGACAGAAGACTGCGATGGATGTTTTGTGAGTAATTGGGAGGCTGGTCCGTAAGCGTCGCCAGGAGAGTAAAAAAATGAAAAAAAGCATTGGCGTCCGCGAAATTCGCCGACTATATCGAGATGGTGAAAAAATCACTGCCGCCACCGCCTACGATGCCGCCATGGCCAGGCTGGCGGACGAGGCCGGCATCGACATGCTGCTGGTCGGCGATTCACTGGGTATGACCATGCTCGGCTACAAGACGACCCTGCCGGTAACCTTGCGGCAGTCGCTGCATCACACGGCGGCGGTAGTCCGCGGCTCCAAGCGTGCCATGGTCGTCGGCGACATGCCTTTTCTAACCTACCAGGTCAGCCCCGAGCGTGCCCTGCTTAACGCAGGCCGCTACCTCCAGGAAGCAGGAGCCGCCGCCGTCAAACTGGAGGGCGGAGAAAGAATCGCCGAAACCATCGCACGATTGGTCAACAGCGGCATTCCTGTGCTCGGGCATATCGGCATTCTACCGCAGTCAGTGCTGGCGGAGGGAGGCTATCGAATTCATGGACGCAGCGACGAGGAGGCGGCATCCCTCCTGCTCGACGCCCGGGCCGTCGAACAGGCAGGCGCATTCGCTGTTGTTCTCGAAGGACTGCCTCGGAAGCTGAGCGCCCGCATTACTGAAACGCTTACCATTCCCACCATCGGCATCGGAGCCGGACCGGAATGCAGCGGCCAAATCCAGGTCATGCATGACCTGCTGGGGTTGTTCAAGGATTTCGTGCCGAAACACTGCAAGCGCTACGCGGACTTGGGACAAGCCGCCAGGGACGCCTTTCAAAAGTACCGAAATGAAGTGCGAGAGGGGGTTTTCCCAGGCCCTGAACAAACCGTCGAATAAACCTGCTCGACATCACTTTTTTCGGCATTACTTTATACTTTGTCAGACAAACCGGCGGCCAGCGTAGCTCAGTTGGTAGAGCAGCTCATTCGTAATGAGCAGGTCAGCGGTTCGAGCCCGCTCGCTGGCTCCATTCACAAGACAAAGCCCGCCAGTAG
>SLNM01000067.1 GCA_007133055.1 Lentisphaeria bacterium | reverse complement strand
TTGAGTTCGGCTTTGAAATCAACCTCGATAAAGCCAAGGTAAAGGACTGATATAGTATCTGCCCGAAGCCAAAGCCTCAATACCAATGACCCCCCCGTCTTTTAGGTCCTGCCACAAGAAATCCGATCGTGGCGGCGCAGCGAATTATAGTCCAAGTTGCGAAACTTGGGTTGGCTTGGGCTGGAATTGTCAGTTTTATGGGCTACGATATATTCCAGCCTGATTCCGTGAAAAGCCAGCGGTGCCGTAGCCGCAAGGCGACAAGACGGAGCTGTGGCATTATAATACTTTTTGCCAATCTTATCACGGATTCAGGTACTGTTTTTTTGGCTCATCATAAGGAGGTTGTTGTTATCATGGGGAACATCCATTGACAGGGGAACAATATGGCTTCTGAAAACTCCAGTCCGGAGTCGGCCGAGGAACGAAGAACGGGCTCCGAGCAGCACTTGCAGCGTCTGCGAAAATTACGTGAGCTGGTGGCCGAAGGGATTGATCCTTTCGGCGGCCGTCTGGATGGTCTGCTTTCCACCCGGGTGGCTGGTCAACAATTTGAAGACTGGGAGTCCCGAGCGACTGATGCGGCGGCGGCGGATGCCGGATCGGTGGCGGAAATGGCGCCGGTGAGGCTGGCTGGCCGTCTGACTGCGATACGGGTGATGGGCAAGTCAATCTTTGCCGACCTCAAGGATCAGCATGGAAGATTGCAGGTGTATGTTCGGAAAAACAGTGTTGGCGATGATGGATTTGCTCGTTTTAAGTCTTTTGACCTGGGAGACATAGCGACTTGCCAGGGAACTCTTTTTCGGACTCGCGCCGGGGAGGTTACACTGAAGGTCGCCGCTTTCGACCTGGTCGCCAAGTCGCTGCATCCGCTACCCGAAAAATGGCACGGCCTTACCGATGTCGAGCAGCGCTATCGCCAGCGATATTTGGATTTGATGGTCAATGATCGAGTTCGAACGGTGTTCATGCAAAGGGCGGAGGTGATTCATGAAATCCGCCGCTTTTTGGTCGAACGCGGGTTCACCGAAGTCGAGACTCCGATGCTTCAGGCGATCCCGGGCGGAGCCGCCGCGCGTCCGTTCGAAACCTTCTACAACGCATTGAACTGTCCTATGTACCTGCGGATTGCCCCGGAGCTGTACTTGAAAAGATTGCTGGTTGGCGGTTTCGAGAAAGTATTTGAAATCAACCGCAATTTTCGCAACGAAGGGCTTGACCGCCGCCACAACCCTGAGTTCACCATGATCGAATTATACCAAGCCTACAGTGATTGTCGGGGTATGATGGAATTGCTCGAGGAATTAATTGTCCGAGTGGCTCGGAAGGTGTTCGGCACCTTGCATTTTCCCTGGGGCGAGGGGGGCGAGGTGATTGATCTGACCCCTCCATGGCGGCGGGTATCCTACCGTCAGTTGATCGAGCAGCGAATGGGCGAAGATTGGTTTGGTCTGGATCAGCGTGCCATGGCGGAGCGGGGTTTGGCGGAGGGACTCGATGTTGACCATCGGATGGAATGCTGGGAAATCACCCATGAAGCATATGAAAAATTGATAGAGCGAAGTTTGCTGCCCCCGACCTTTGTCATTCGTCTGCCGGCGGTTCTGGTTCCGCTGGCCAAACGATGCGCGGACGATCCTGAGCTGGTTGATGTGTTCGAGCTGGAGATAGGCGGTCAGGAAATAGCTCCCGGATATTCGGAGCTGAATGATCCGCTCGAGCAGCGGGCTCGTTTCGAGGAGCAGGCCCGGCGTGCGACCAAGGTTGAAGACGCGAGCGGAGGTCGGATGGATCAGGATTTTCTGACTGCCATGGAGTACGGTATGCCGCCCGCCGGCGGCGCCGGCATGGGGATTGATCGGTTGCTGATGCTGCTGACCGGGATGGAATCGATTCGCGATGTAATACTGTTCCCGCAAATGCGGCCGGAAAACCGCTAGCCTGAATAATTCATGAGCCATCTGCTGCGAGGCGCCATTGCACGCAATCTCAACAACTTTCAGCCGACGCCGATCTTTGCCGTACGTCCAGTACGCCGCGACCGGCTTACTGATGCAAGCTGTTGATCTCACGCACACTGGCACCTCTCGCTACGAAGTTCATGAATTAATCAGGCTCGCCTGAATAATTCAAAACTGCAATCTTCCAATGGCTGTAATGTCTGGGCACTGAGGTGAGTCTTGGAGTGGAAGGGCTGTTATTCTATCTGCTATTTCTGCTGGCGCTGATTATGTTGTCCGCCTTCTTTTCGGGTTCGGAGACCGCTTTGTTTTCGGTCAACCGGATTCAGTTGAGGCGGTTGCGCCAAGGAACCGCCAGCGAGCGGCGGATCAGCCGTTTGCTGCGTCATCCGCAGCGACTGCTCAGCACGATAGTGGTCGGCAACATGGTGGTCAACATACTGTTCGCCAGTATGGTTGCGGGCTTGACCCGGGCCTACCTGGGCGAACGTTCGCTGCCGGTGGCGATTCTGTTCAGCACGCTTGTTCTGCTGCTGTTCGGCGAGGTGACACCGAAAACGGTGGCGGTCTATCATGCCCTGAAGGTCTCCCGGCTGGTCTCCTTCCCTTTGTCTTTCCTGGCGGTGGCATTGGCGCCGCTGCGGTTGCTTCTGCAGACGGCCGCCAACTTGGTGCTCAGACTTTTGCGGCAGAAGACGATGACTCACTGGGACGTGGTTACCAAGGAGGAAGTGGCCGGCATGATTTCGCTGGGGGAAAAGGCCGGGGTGGCCAGTGGCCGGGAGCGGGCGATCCTCGAGAACATCCTCGAATTCGGCGAAGTGTCGGCCAATGATATTATGGTGCCCCGTAACGAGGTACGGGGAATCGACGATAGCCTGACCATTCGCCAGGCCTTTGTGCAGGCCTGCAAGTGTACTCATTCCCGATTGCCGGTGTACCATCGGGATATGGACGGAGTCTGGGGGATTTTTTCAGTGGTCGATATGCCGCGCTTTCTGGGCGATCCCATCGGGGATCAGCCTTTGCATAGTTTGCGTGGAGAGGTGGAAAAGGCGGAGTCCGCCAACAATCTCGATCTGCCCATATACCCTGCTCACGTTTTTCCCGAAATGGCGCGGCTGGACGTTCTTTTGAACCATATGAAAAAATTTCGTGTGTCAATGGTCTTGCTGGTCGACGAATACGGAGGTACAGCCGGAATTCTGACGGTGGAGGATATACTGGAGGAAATTGTCGGTTTTCTGGCTCCGGCCAAAGGAGCGGAGCAGATGGTGGTCGAGGATAATTATATCATGGCAGGCGGCCGGGTTAAT
The DNA here is from genome assembly GCA_007133055.1 of Lentisphaeria bacterium. Taxonomy (GTDB): domain Bacteria; phylum Verrucomicrobiota; class Lentisphaeria; order Oligosphaerales; family PUNB01; genus SLNM01. Next base: position 9,775 of record SLNM01000067.1, on the reverse strand, counting down.
ATTCGCGACTTTAATCGGCAGGCGGAGTTTAAATTGCCGCTGGACCAAGCGGACACTCTGGGCGGGTATGTCATGGAGCTGCTCGGTCGCCTGCCGCGGGTAGGAGACGAGGTCGAGGAAGAATATTGGCGTTTCCGGGTGGTGCGGATGGCCGGACGGCGTATTGGGGCGCTGAGGATTGAACCACGCCGGCCAAACATTGAAAAAAAGTGCGGATAAAGATTATGCATTATCGCAGGCATCTGGAGACGGCGGGCTCCGCCGTTAACTACCGTCCGAGGCCGGACGGCTCCAGCAGATAATCGTCCAACGTAAGTGTCGTCCGTAAGCGTCGACCGGTTTCCTATTTCGATACAGGCGATCAGGTGTGGAATACCTATTGGAACAATTTATTGGCTATGCCACGCTGGAGCGGGGTTTGTCCGACAATACCATGCAGGCCTACGTGCATGATATTCGGGCATTTCTGCGGTTTGCCAGCGACAGCAAAGGGCGAAACACACCAGGCAGCATCAGCCGCGAGGATATCCTTGATTTTCTTGAAGACGGCCGTCATCGGCAGGGGTTGGAAGTCAGTTCGCTGGCGCGAAGGTTGGTGGCGGTAAAGATTTTTTTTCGATACTTGCTTGGAGAACGCATCATCGCCCACGATGTCAGCGATGTCATGGAGGGGCCGAGGCTGTGGCGGAATCTGCCTGAATTTCTTGGCCGGCAGGAGGTTGATGCCATGCTCGAAGCCTACCGTGGCCGTGACTCTCTCTCCCAGCGTAACCGTACGATCATGGAGGTTTTCTATGCCACTGGCATAAGAGTCGGCGAAATGGCCGGACTACGGGTTGACGGCCTGCGTTTCGACGAGGGGCTGGTGCGGGTGGTGGGCAAGGGGAACAAAGAGAGGATTGTGCCGCTGGGACGCGCTGCGCAGCGAGCTTTGCGAAAATATCTGATTGAGACCAGGCCTCGGCTGAAGCGTTCCGGGCAGGGAGAGGAGGCGGCGCAGTTGTTCCTCTCCCGTAACGGCAGGCCATTGACCCGGGCCCGCATCTGGGGAATCGTCAAGCAGGCCGCGGTTCTAGCCGGCATCCGAAAAAATGTCTATCCGCATATACTGCGTCATTCGTTTGCCTCCCATCTCCTGGCCGGAGGCGCCGATCTGCGGGTGATCCAGGAGATGCTGGGCCATGTCGACATCGCCACTACTCAAATCTACACCCACGTCGACCAGCGACGCTTGCTGCAAACGCATCGAAACTACCATCCGCGCAGTCGCCAGCCTGACTAATGCATGAACTTCGTCACGAGAGATGCCTGGCCAGAGACCAGAAGCAGGAGAGACGTCCGTCTTCAGCCCAAAAACTCGTCCTGTTTGTTGCGTTTTTGCCTTATGAAGGCGGCTTAGTCGGTTTTGTACGCAGCTCTTTTTGGGCTTTCTGCAATTGCTCGCGGAAAGGGTCTTTTTTGTATTTCGACAGCCATTCTTTAATGGTCAGCCAACCGCCGAAACGGATCAGGTAATTGCGCCATGATCGATGCCAGCGACTCCATCCGAATTGCAGTCTGTGGAGAAAGAAAAGCAAGGATGGGAAGGAGCAGATTTTCAGGCCGATCAGGAAAAGATATCTGAAGCTATAGAACTGACGCATTATTTTTCGGGCCGCGATTTGCATTTCCTCGCTGGTTATTGGCGGGTCGGGTTCGAACAGGGGAAAGTTGCCGTCGTAGTACTGCCAGCCGATTTTGTCGGGAGGGTAGACACGGTTTTGTTTTTGCAGTCGTTCCCGCAGCTCGGTGCCGGGCAGTGGCCCGGCCAGCAAGACCTGGATGGTGTCGATCTTGGTCTGGCGGATGAACTGTTTGTATTGTTTAATTCGTTTCTTGATCGGCATCCTGAAATCGGTTCCTTCTTTGATCGGGTAACCGAAAATAAACATGCCATGGACCCAGAAGCCAAACTTGTGAAACTCTTTGGAAGTGTTTATCATTGCCATGGGGTCGACGTGCTTTTTCATCGCTTCCAGCTCCTCCTTGATCGGTGATTCAAAACCGATTGCGACCATGCTGACACCGGCTTGGCGCATGTTGAGAAGCAATTCGCTGTCCCCTCCTTTGTCCCATCTGATCTGGACGGTCAGCTTGAGGTTTTTGCCAATTCGTTGTTGGTAGTCTCGCAGAAGTTGGCAGAAACGAATAGTCTCGTCTCTTTGCTGGCCGAAGAGATCGTCGACCACGAAGAAGTTGCGTGCATCTCTGGTTTCGACTAGGTAGCGAATGTTTTCAAACAATCTTTCCGGGGTGGCTGGCCGAGGCTTCCCCTTGACCGTGCAGAATTCACAATCCATGCCGCAACCGCGGATTCGTTCGACCGGATAAAGGCTTATTTTGGCGTGTCGCACCAGCGAAAAGTCGGGCAGCGGTAACTTGTTGAAGTCGGTCATTGGCATTCGCGAAGGGGTCTTGACCAGCTTTCCATTTTCCATGTAGGCAAGGCCCTTGACGGTGTTTTTGTCGCGTTTTGCGGTCACCGCATCGAGCAATTCCTGGATCGTCTCCTCGCCTTCCCCGATGACGATATACTCGAGATGCGAGCTGAGTCCCTCCTCCAGATTCTCCGCTGCGAAATGTTGTCCTCCCGCGATGGTTGTCACTCCCTGCTGTTGATAGAAGCGGGCGATTTCATAGAGCCTGGGGATGGAACTGGTCAGGCCGCCGTAGAGGGCAACTGCATCAGCCGGGCGCTGGTTCTGCAATAATTCATGGTCGGTCTTGCCCGTGGCCGTTAAGGGGGGGTATAGCCGCAGATTGTTTTCATCAATCATCTCGACATCCCAACCCGGTACTTCGCGGGCACTGGTGGCGATGCAAAGGGGCCCCAGAGCGGTGGTCTGGCGGGCAATCCGGGAATAAATGTTGAAGGTGGGAAACGCGGGGACCACGACCCTGAGTCGATGTCTTCTGTTGGTTGATGTAAGCATGCTTTAAGAACTCCACGGGCGCAGGAGAAATGCGCCTACAATCCCAGCTCGTCGTCGTCCAGCGCGAAAACGTCAAACCCCGTATCTCTTTCCTCCGGGGTCTGATAGGTTGGCAGGTATCGGTAATAGACGGTCAGGGACAGGGCGGAGAGAGTGGTGGCGTAGACCGGTCCGTATGCGGCCGAGCGGCCGTGCACCTCGGGAACAGTCCAGCTACCATCCTCGTTTTGACTGTTGATCAGAGCCGGCGCCATGGCATGGTTCCACGGTCTGAAATAGCCGGTTCCGGCGTGAAACATTGCCTGGGTGGCATAGTACCAGGCATACAGCGGTTCCATGCTGCCGCTGCTCGGGTTCTGCCAGTTTGGCCTGGCATCCCGTAAAAAGTTCAGTCCGTTGCGCACTTCGCGGCTGTTGCCATGCCCCAGAAGTTGCAGGCACAGGATTCCTACAGGAGTCTGGGTTTGATCAAACCGCGCCCCGGACTTCGAGGCGTAGATGAAAACTCCCACGTCCGACCGATGGTTCAGCTTGAATCCCTGAGCCGCCAGATCCATGGCCTCGACTAGCTCTTCGACATCGACTCCCGACAGATGCGCCGCCTTCATGGCCTGCGCCATCCAGCCGGCAACCGAGGTGCAGCGGTCGCGTTCGCCGCCGTCCCGGGCGAATTGGTAGTCGAAGCCGCCGTCCGGTCTCTGTCCCCGCACAATGCGTGAGATCGCCTTTCGCACCGGTTCTCGCAGGTCGGGGATGCGAGTCAGGGCGTAGGCTTCGGCCAGGGCATAGGAGGCGATGCCGTGTGAATAGACACCGCCGCGCTCGCCGCCTTCGGTATGCCCGAAGGTGCCGTCTTCCCGCTGGATGGAGAGCAGAAAATCAATGGCTTTCCGGACAGTCTCCCCGTATCTTTCCGAGGTGCCGGGGGTCTCGCCGTGCGCCAGAAAAGTGAGCAGTCCCAGTCCGGTCATGCCGGTTCTGGCGGAGGCGGCGCCTTGCCCCCGCCAGGAACCGTCCGGACTTTGGTTGTCCTTAAGCCATTCCAGAGCTTTGATCACGGCAATCTCGGTGTCCCGGGCATAGGGTCCGGCATGCTGGCGCAATGCTCTTTCCCGTCCCTCCTGGGTTCTCGATGCCATCATGCCGGGAATAACCAGGGGACTGTGGCGGGGGCGGACATCCAAATTTGCGGCGAAGTCCATGTCCAGGTCGCTCAAGGCCATGTCATCGGCAAAGCTGTCGATGTCCTCCAGTTGATCCGGGGTGATTTCCGGGCGTTCAACTGTCGGCACCGGCGTAGTCAGCGGCTCCGGCTCCAGCTCATCGATCTGCTCAAGGATTTCGCGGTCCAGGGGCGGCACATCCAGTTCGTGAATGTCGAATTCGATCTCTGCGCTGTCGGCAATGAAATCCCGTCCCGCCAAAAAATAAGCAAGCAGTCCGATTACGATTACGTGCAAGACCAGTGAAATGACCGGACCGGTCAGATGCTCGATCATTTTTCGCCGGCGATACTCCTCCAGGATTTCTTCATAGGTGAGATACTCGTTGTTGGCAGCAGTATCCGTGCTGTTTTGAACTGTGTATTGTTCGTCCATTTCGCTATCCTCTGCATCATGGATTTAAGCATCCGGTACAAGGTGCTTCCGACAGCAATCATTCCGAGGTTGTTCCTGTAATGACTACGCCCCTTCGGCGGTTCCCGATTCCATTCGGCAATGCTCTCGGAATCCGCAGGCTCTGTGTCCGTTTGACATTTTGAAGCGGATCGGGGGGCTGGTTGGCGGGTTGTTTTTATCTCCCAACGCCCAGGCCGCCGTCGGCGAACGCGCTCAGATAAAGCATCAGCGAAACTTCCGTGTTCTGATTGCCGGTGCCATAGCGACGGTAGCGCAGAACCCCGATCCAGCAGTGAAGGTCGCGGGTGATTTCCACCCATTGCGATGATGGTTGTCCTTCGTTGAAGTCATGGCTGTATCCGACGGCGGCGGCGGTTTTTCGGTTTACCGGAAACGCGGCACGAATCGTGGCCTCGTTGGTCCTGCCAAACTCGAGGGTGGAAATGGATTCGCCGCGATAGTCAAGCAGTGTCGAGCCCATGGAGTTTAGTTCGGTCGAGCGGTAGGAGTCGCTGTAGGAATAGCCGAGCGAAAGATCGACCGGCGAGTCGAAGAGGCGTCGCACGGAAAAGCCGGTGCGGGTATAGTTAAGTCCCGGGCGATCCAGGTCGACAATGAGCAGACTGTTGAAGGACCAGTTGCCGGGCGGGGTGATTTGCAGATTGTTGGCCAGATTGCCCAGGTTTCCCCGACCGGGCGGCGACTCGAGATGGAAGTCGGCATAGGTGTTCATAGTTGCCAGTGTGTGGATGCCCGGTTGGTCGGGGAGCAGGGTTTGCAGTCGATTTTCGATGCCCAGGCGGATAAAGTTCTGCTTGATAATACGGTCGACCCGGTCGAAATGATATAGTCGGTCTCGGTTTTCGGTTGGTTCCGGGATATAGGTGTAATTGGCGTAGGGTCGTTTGATTAGGCGCAATCCTTCGCCACCGCCCATGCGGGGAAACTGCCGGTCCGGCCAGACGGTCTCGTATTTCTTCGAGATTTCCAGGCCCGCCTCTCCGGCAAAGCGGGTGACCGCGCCGCCTGAGCTGTCGTAGTTGCTGATGGGGATGTCGACAATTTCAGCGTCCGGCGAATCGACCTGATAAAGATCTATAAGGTCCCCGGTGGTCATAGGACGGCGACTGGAGTTGCTGTAATGGGTCATGCGCAATCCGAGGCGAGGAGTAAGCTGCACCTGGCGACCCAGGTCGAACGGGCGATAAAGCATGTGCAGAGAGTCCAGCCGCCAGGCACTGTAGTCCTTGGGGCCGTCGGTCAATTCCGGAGCCCGGGGGCGGGAGAAGTTGCGCCATCGCATGTGCAGAGAGGCCAGGCTGTTGTCGGACTGGTAGAGAAAATTGGTGTCGCCAAGCGGTTGCCGTGGCATTTCCAAACGCAGTTCCGGCAGTCGCTCCACCACGGTTTGAAATTCATTGATGCGCGGCCTGGCGAATACCGAGAAGGTGTAGTTGTCACCCTGATAGCGTAAGTCTGCAAAGGATTGTGGCTGCGGGCGGCGTCGGAATTCGCTTTCGAACCATTCCTCGAGCATGTCGATATCGCTTAGCTTATCCAACTGCAAGCGCAGCTGCCAGCGCTCGGCCAGGTCTCGGAGATGCCGGAACTGAAGACGGTATCGATTCTGCACGCTTTTGAACCGGCGGTTGTAGCCTGACTCGGTTTCCGGCGGGTTGGCGTCGTGCATGGCGTAGATTGACAGTTCACTGTCCGATGCGTCGGTGGTTCGGCGTGTGGTGCTGGAAACAGCGAATCCGCGCCGGGTTCTTCCTTCAACGCCGAGCCTGGTGGAAATTTCATCGGTCAGTTGCCAGTGTCTTCGTACGATTAAAAAGGCTCCCCAGTCTCTGGAATGACCGGCCTGAATGGACAAGTCGTCGGGGCGGCGGTCGCGATTCCAGGAGAAGTATGGCCAATAGAAAACAGGGGTCGAACCCACTTTGAAGACGGCGTGCCGCAAAAGTATCCGCTCACTTTTCGGATGGTAGCTGATTCTCTGGCAGGTAATATGATAATGCACCGCCTTGTGGCGATCAACAAGATGTTCGCAAGTGCTCATTTCACTGGATTCCATGATCAAGCGTCCGTCGCTCTCGCGTCTGGCGCTGGCGCCGCGCATAAAAAAATCACCGCTGACCATTTCATAATCGGTGCTGCGAAAAACTCCTTCGTGGATATTGCCGACGAGCAAGCTGGTCTGCCACAGCAGGCCGGCTCGGTCAAGCCCGCCCTGGGGTGAGGTGAGTCGTATGTTCCCCTCGGCGGCAATGTCGCCGGTGTGAAAATTATAGCGCACCTGGTCGGCTTCCAGTTTGAACTGTTCGTATACGACCTTCACGTTGCCGGAGCCGACAGCCCATCCGGTAGCCTGGTCGATTTCGTAGGTCTCCGCCTCGATCGCCGCCCTTTCCCCGGCTGTGTTCTGTGCCTGGGAAAAACCTGCGGCAAACCCCAGAAGCAGGGTCGCCATGAGCCATCCTTTGAATCGGAGTGAAGAGCTGAGCATGGGGAGAAGATATGAATCCATGGTGATCCTGATCCCTTCTTTGCAGGATGAAGTAATTGTTTCCGGGAATATCTAAATTGTTTCCGGGAATATCTGTTGCAATATATCCTGATTTTTTTTCAAGGCAAGTCCAATTTAAAATGCATTGGCGACGGTTGACAAAGTCTTCTGGTTTTGGCTGATTGATGAATTAGGTTACAGACCCGCACGCGTCCGGGCAGTATTGCCGGCCGCGTCGCACAGATGAGGCTGAACTTCTGGAAACTCCCTTCGGAGCCCCTATGTCCGCGTCCACCATAGTTGAAGACTTGATAACATACCTTGAGCTGGAGAAAGCGGCTGGCCGTGACACTGTATATCTGTCGCCACAGGTCAGGCGGGAATTTTTCGCGGATTTCTCTCCGTCGTCCCGGACGGCTGCAGCACGGTCAGGGCATTCTGCGGAAGGTGAAAAGACCATTCGTTCCGGTGACGGCGGCAAGTCTGCTCCCCGATCCGAGAGTGTGTCCGGCAACGGGGTTCAAGACCGTGCGAAGGAGCAGTTGGCAGAGGCTCCGACTGCTGTTACTTCGCCAGTACAGCCCAGGATCGCAACACCTTCGATTCCTGCATCCTCCGCCAGTCTCGACTGGCCTGTCCTGGAGGAGTCCGTCCTGGGCTGTCACGGCTGCGGGCTTCATAGAACCCGCGCCAAACCGCTGTTCGAGCAGGGTGGCCGTCATGCCGAGCTGATGCTGATAGGCGACTCGCCTCCCGGTCATGAGGTGGCGGCCATGCTGGCAAGAATGGTGGCGGCCATGCGGTTCAAGCCGGAGGAGGTCTATCTGACCAACATAGTCAAATGTCAGACCCCGGGCGGTCGCTGGCCCGATCAGTCGGAGGTGCAGGCTTGTGTGGCCTACTTGCATCGACAGATCGAGCTGGTTCGACCCCGGGCGATCGTGCTGCTGGGGGCAATGGCCATGGAGTGTTTGCTGGGACAGAAGAGTATCACCCGCTGGCGCGGGCGCTGGCAGCGCTGCCACGATATTCCAACCATGGCAGTCTATCACCCGCGATTCATGATGAAACATCGTCAGGCCAAGGCGGAAGCCTGGCAGGACTTGCAGTGCGTCATGCGCTTTTGCGGTCGTCAAACCAATGCGTAATGGATAACCTAAAATATTATCAACCGATATTGCGTTCGCACGCGGAGCCGACCAGCCCGCCTATGCTCTCCCAGGCTGATCTGGGCGCGGCGGTGGTGGTTAGAGCGGTCAATTGGCTGGGGGACAATTTGATTTCGATGGCGGCGCTGTATCAGCTGCGCTGTTCGCTGACGTCGGAAGTTCCCTTGGTGATGCTGGGCAAGGTTAAGTGGCAGCCGCTCTGGCAGATGGCGGACTGGCTGGCAGGCAGCGTGGTGTTTGCCGGTCGCCGGGCCGATGCGGCGGCTGTGGCGGAGCTGGGTCGCTGGCAACCGGGGGTGGCACTGGTTCTGCCCAATTCCCTGGGGTCGGCATGGGATGTGTCAGGCCGGGGTGTCCCGATTCGTATTGGCCGCGCCGGCCGCGGGCGCCGCCTGCTGCTGAGCCATTGTCTGCCCGCCTGGAGGGCCGGATGGCGGGACAGCCATGAGCATCAGGTCAATCATTACTTCGATTTGTGCGAAGTTTTGCGCCCTGTCAAGCGTGAACTGCCCGACCGGCCTATGTTGAAGGTGGAGGAGGCAATGCTGCGTCAGATGCGCACGCGCTTGGATGTTGCAGGAGCCAGTAGCCGTCCGCTGTTGGCGCTTGCCCCGGGTGCCGCCTACGGACCCGCCAAGCAGTGGCCGGCGGAATACTATGGCCGGGTTGCGCAGCATTTTTCCCGGGCTGGCTATGCCGTTGTTCTGGTGGGCACTGCCGGGGAGAGAGAGATGTCCCGAGTGATCGGCGGCAATTTGGATGCGTCCGTAAATCTTTGCGGGCAGACCACGCTGCCGGAATTGGCCGCTTGTTTGCGTCTGGCCACTGCCTGCCTGTGCAATGACAGCGGTGTAATGCATCTGGCGGCTGCTGTGGGGCGGCCGGGAGTGGCGGTTTTCGGTTCAACCTCGGCGCGGGCAACCGGGCCGCTGGCGAACAATTGGGTGGTGCTGGATGGCGGTTCCGAGGGCAGTCCCTGCTTTCAGCGCCGGTGCGGTCGAAAAACCGATCCGTATGCCTGCCTGCGAAAGACCACGCCGGAAGCTGTTTGCAGGGCTCTTGAGTGGGTGATGGGGGGAAGCGAAAACAATGCCTGAATCCGTGAAAAAATCGGGGCGGGTTGCAATTAAAAAAAACGGCAATACTTTATCCCCTCCGTTTTTCCCTTCCGAATTTTCTGCTTCGGGGGCGTAGCTCAATTTGGTTAGAGCGCCGGCCTGTCACGCCGGAGGTTGCGGGTTCGAGTCCCGTCGCTCCCGCCACTTTTTCTTCCTCGCTTTGCCGCATCCTTTCATGCCCCTCGAGCATTGCCGAAGCGTGCGGCTTTCACGGCCCGCCCGAGGGCGCCACGGAAACGTCAGTCACCGGACAGTGCATGGGTATGACAGACCAGAACAAATCGAAAACAACACGCGGCAACAGCACATCCTCGCCGGAGCCCGGCAAGCCGAAAGGCAAAGGCAGGCGGCGCGCGCCTGCGAAGGGGCGCCGATCCGCGGCCCGGAC